>JBFGBS010000442.1:0-2724 GCA_041567475.1 Arthrobacter sp. | reverse complement strand
GTGCGCTCCGGCTTCGGCAGTTCGCGGCCAAGGAGCCGTTCGCGGCGCCTGTTCTCCTGCGCAAGTTCCCGGGCGATGGGGCTGGAATCATCGATGGAATCCAGCACGTTGCCGATCGGTGAAACCGACGTTTCACGTGAAACACCCGGGATTGCTGCGCTGCGTGAAACCGAACCTGTGTGATTTCCGGAAAAGTCATGAGCGGCTGCGGGCACGTTGAAGGCACGGGCTGACCCCAGGGACACAAACGGCGGTATCCGTTGTGCGGAGGCTTCGCTACTGCTCACGATGTTACGCTCACTCTCATTCGGCTCTTACTGCCGGTTACTAGCCTAACCGCTTCCCCGGAGACTCCGGGGGCGCCGGGCCCGCTGTCAGGCGGACTTTTGAGGCTTATTCACTACGATGCGGACGACGGTGGTGGGCTCCTCCAGCAGGTCCTCACCCACCAGCACCACGGAGGTGCTGACGCCGCCCAGTTTGCGGATCACTTTCGCGGCCTTGGCGATCTCTTCCCCGGCGCTGCGGCCCTTGATGGCCACCACTTCGCCCTTGCCCGCCAGCAGCGGAATGGTCAGGCCGGCCAGGTTGGACATCGCGGAGACGGCCCGGGCGGTGACGACATCGGCTTCCACCAGCCCCACCGCAAGTTCGGCGCGGGTGCGCATGATCGTGACATTGGTCAGGCCGAGATCATCAACCACTTCCTGCAGCCAGATCACCCGGCGTTCCAGGGGTTCAATCAGGGTCAGTTCGAGATCCGGCCGGGCGATGGCCAAGCACAGGCCAGGGAGCCCCGCACCGCTGCCAACGTCCGCGACATGGCTGCCGTGGGCAATCTGGTTCTCGATAACCGCGCAGTTGAGTACGTGCCGGCTCCACAACCGCGGAATCTCGCGCGGGCCGATCAGCCCGCGTTCGGTTCCCGAGGTCGCCAGGTGCTCGACGTAGCGTTTCGCCAGGTCCAGGCGATCGCCGAAAATGGTCTCTGCCGCCTGAAGTTCGGCGGCCGTTATATCAATCATCAAACTCATCGGGGGATCAGTCCGCGGAGACAACGATGTGCCGATCGGCACCTTCGCCTTCGGATTCGCTCACGAAGCCGAGTTCAGCCACGGCGTCGTGGACGATCTTGCGTTCGTAGGCGCTCATCGGGGCCAGTGCCACCGTTGCACCGGTTTCCTTGACGGCCGCCACCGCGTCTTCCGCGATCTTGTGCAGGTCACCGGCACGCTCGGCGCGGTAGCCGTTGATATCCAGGACCAACCGGGAGCGGTTCTCCGTCGCCGACAGAACGGCAAGCCGGGTCAGTTCCTGAAGGGCTTCCAGTACCTCGCCGTCACTGCCGACAAGACCATCAAGCCCGGCGGATTCTTCCTCGGTCACGATGGAGATGTAGGTGCGTCCGTTACGGACCTCAATGTCGATGTCGCCATCAATATCCGCGATGTCCAGCAGTTCCTCGAGGTAGTCGGCGGCAACGTCGCCTTCTTCTTCCAGCCGGCCGGCCGAGACAGTTTTGCCGGCGCTGTTCGAGGCGTCCCCGTCCGAATCGCCGGTGTCCTGAACGTCCTGGACGTCCTGGGCAGCCTCGGCGAATCCTTGGGCTTCCGCGTCGTGGTCCGGGGCGGTGTCGACAGAAATAGTGTGCTCGGTGCTCTCAGCGGACATTACTTCTTCTTCCTGTTCTTGCGTTGCGGCTGGACGCGCTGGGTCTTGGCTACAGCGGCCGCAGCGGCGGCGGCTTCGGCCGCTTCGGCGTCGGCCTTCTGGGCACCCGTCAGGGGAGCGGGCGGCAGGCCCTTGGCGGCGCGGCGCTCGGCGAGGGCCTTGGCGGCGGGTGATCCCGGCGTCGGCATCCGGCGGATCACGAAGAACTGCTGCGCCATGGTCCAGAGGTTGGTGGTGGTCCAGTAGATCAGGACACCGATGGGGAAGTTGATGCCGCCGATGCCGAACACGATCGGCAGGATGTAGAGCATCATCTTCTGCTGGCGCATGAACGGGCTGGCCATGGCCTCTTCGGACATGTTCTTGGCCATGATCTGCTTCTGCGTGATGAACTGCGAAGCCGTCATGGCCAGAATCATGACAATCGAAAGGATCCAGACGGCTACAACGTCGCCGCCCGGAGGCGTGCCGTGCAGCAGCGTCGCGGACAGCGGGGCGCCGAAGATGCTGGACTTATCGAACTGCACCACCTGCTCCGGGCTCATGGCACCGACGCCCACGCCGTCGCGGGCATTTGTGCTGATCCCGGCGAGAACCTGGAACAGGGCGAAGAAGAACGGCATCTGGATGAGCATCGGCAGGCAGGCCGAGAACGGGTTCGTTCCATGCTTCTTGTACATGGCCATCTGTTCCTGCGCCATGGCCTGGCGGGAGAGCTGGTCGGTCTTGCCCTTGTATTTGTCCTGGAGCTTCTTCAGGTCCGGCTGCAGCAGCTGCATGCCGCGTTGCGCTTTGATCTGCTTGACGAATACAGGGATCAGGGCGGCACGGATGACCAGCACCAGCCCGATGATGGACAGCGTCCATGTCCAGCCGGATGCCCCCGGCAGCCCGATGGCAGTCAGGCCCTCGTGGAAGCCGACCATAATGGCTGAGACCAGCCACTTGAACGGAAACATGATTGTTTCAAAGAAGTCCATACGATATCCCTATTCGTCAGGCCGCAGTGCGGCCTTCTCCATCAGTCTGAGCACTCAGGTACTGGTCCGGATT
>JBFGBS010000441.1:0-2729 GCA_041567475.1 Arthrobacter sp. | reverse complement strand
GCCGAGCGGGTTGCCGAACTGGCAGACCGCGAAGGCGTCGACATGCGCTTCTACTCCGTCATCTACGCAGCAATCGATGACATTGAGGCAGCCCTCAAGGGCATGCTCAAGCCGGAGTACGAAGAGGTCCAGCTCGGCACCGCCGAGGTCCGCGAAGTGTTCCGTTCCTCCAAGTTCGGCAACATCGCAGGCTCGATCGTCCGCTCGGGTGTTATGCGCCGCAACGCGAAGGCCCGCATCAGCCGCGACGGCAAGATCATCGGTGACAACCTCACCGTTGAGACGCTCAAGCGGTTCAAGGATGACGCGACCGAAGTCCGCACGGACTTCGAGTGCGGTATCGGCCTTGGTTCGTACAACGACATCAACGAAGGCGACATCATCGAGACCTTCGAGATGCGCGAAAAGCCGCGCGTCTAAGAAGTCCGTTGAAGTAAGGGTGCGGGGCCGTTGGAATTTTCCGGCGGCCCCGCACTTTCCGCCGTCATAGACTCGTCATAGAGCGTGGCTAAGTTTTCTAGAATTCAGGAGGAAGTCATGGCCGATCCCGCACGGGCTGCCAAATTGGCGCAACGGATCAAAGTTGTCGTCGCCGAGGCGTTGGGCCGGAGGGTCAAGGACCCGCGGCTTGAGGGGATTACCGTCACGGACGCGCGCGTCACCAACGACCTGCAGCATGCCACGATCTACTACACCGTGTTCGGTGACCAGCTGGTCCAGGCCGACGCGGCCAAGGGACTCGAGAAGGCCAAGGGTGTGCTCCGGCAGGAAGTCGGCCGGAACATCACCGTGCGGCTGACGCCGACGCTCGAGTTCGTCGCCGACCAGATTCCGGTCAACGCATCGAACCTTGAAGAACTCCTCAGGGCTGCGAAGAAACGCGACGCCGAAGTTGCCGCCCTGGCAGCGAGCGCCAAGCACGCCGGCGACGCCGATCCCTACAAGAGCGACGCCCCCGAGGACATCGAGCTTGACGAGGACGACTTCGACGAAGAAGAAGTCGACGTCCTGACGGACCGGGATGTCGACGAGGACAGCAACAAGTAGTTCGGCCGCAGCGGAGTTCTCCGCTCTGGCAAGGCAAGGCCGGCCCCGTCACTGGACGGGGCCGGCCTTGCCTCATTTCATGGCACGCTTCCTCGCGGCGGTGGCGCTAATCGTCGTCGTCCTTCCCGCGTTTGTCATCCTTCGCGCTTTCGTCGTCGCGGTGGTCCGAACCGTTGCTGATCGTGGCAGTGACCGCCCGGCCCTTGGGCGAAGGGGCCTGGTCCCCTTCGGCAGGGAGCGCATCGACGGTGGCGAACAGCCTTGACCCGTCGAGGGCGACGTCGGCTGCGAGCGGAGCACCAAGGATCACGCTCCGTTCACCTGAGCGCGCGTCTATCTTGAGCACGCCTTCCCCGAACAGGGACGCGACGAACAAGTTGCCGTCGCCGTCAGCGGCCAGACCTGTGGGGGACAGGATTTTCTCCACCAGCAGCTTGGCCCGCCCGTTGTCCAGGTCCACCGTGAAGATAGCCCCCCGGGCTCCCGAGGACGGGTGATCCGGCCCGCCGGGAAGTACGGTGACGTAGAGCTTTCCGTGCGGCCCCACGGCAACGTCGGTGGGCACGGGTTCAAAGGCGTACTCCCGGCCGACGACACAGTCCGGCAGCTGATGGGCGGCTGCCGCTGCCGCAGTGATCTTTGCGGGCATGGCCGGCAGAACCGCCACGGTCTTCAGCTTTCCGGACTTGATATCGACGGACACCACACTGTTGGAACCGGCGTCGGCAACATAGGCGGTGTGCCCCGAAACGGTGATGCCGTAGGGGTGGGAATCCACTTCACCGGTGTAGTCAGCGGGGATCTCCGGGGGCAGCAAGGCCGCGCAGGACGCCGGGAGATCTTTGAAGCCGTAGCGGGCACCGCCATCGGGATTACGGTCTGTTTCCAGGGCGGCGAAGTCGCCGACCGTGCGGTGCCGTCCCTCATCGTCGATAATCCGGAGGTGACCGGCGAGCGGGCGCGGGTCTCCGGGGCCGGCGCCTTGGCTCTCGACGACGTAGATCGTCGATCCGAGCTGCGCATTGCCGGCAACGTCCCAGTCATTGGTGGAGTAGATGGACGTTTTCGCCCCGTCCGGGCCCACCCGGGTCAGGCGGCCGGCGAACTCTTCGCTGACAATCACGCCGCGCTTACCGGTGCTGATGTGCAGCGGCCCGGCGAGCCCATCGGCAAGCGTCTCCGGCTGCCCGTCCGTGGATGCCAAAGCGCCCGGGACAGTGGAGAGGAATACCGCGGCGGAGGCAGCCGCGGCCAACATTGACAGTCGTTTTCTCATGGTGTGCTCCCGTGGGCGGTGATGAATCCGCAACCAAGACCGTTGGGTGCTCTCCCGGTGGCATCGTATTCCCGGGTGGCCAGGAAGTCGATGATTCCCGGACAGCGGCCCCCGCGTGACACTGACCCCTATGCAGTCATCCGGGAGATGGGGTCCAATGGGACCATCACTGCAGCGATGAGACTGCAGCGCTGAGACTGCAGCACTGGGAAGGGACAATGGCAAACGTGGATACGAGCCTGGCGACGTGCCCCTCCTGCGGGAAGACAAACCGGATTCCGGTGGCTGCCGCCGGCCATCCCCGGTGCGGTCACTGCCGCTCGGACCTGCCGTGGGTCGTGGCCGCCGGTGACGCGGACTTCCCCCGGATAGCGGAGCAGTCCCCGATTCCTGTGCTGGTGGACTT
>JBFGBS010000440.1:0-2736 GCA_041567475.1 Arthrobacter sp. | reverse complement strand
TAGTGGAACGGCCGGTCGAAGCGGACCACCTGCGGCGGGACGATGGCGCTCGTCTCCTTGGCATTGATCTGGGTCACCGCGGCGGCCACCGTTCCTTTCTCCGCCACGGTGATGTTCGCTGCCTGCGCCGCCTGCGTGAGCACCATGCCCCGTTGGATCGCGTTGAAGTCGGCTTCCGGGCCGAGCATCTGCGTCAGCCCCAGCCCGGAGAACACCTTCCGCAGCTCGAACTTGCTCTTGTGGTCCCAGGACGGCAGGTAGATCTGCACCGTCGACGGCGCAGCTTCGTCCAAGGCGCGGACGGCCTCCGCGAAACCCCCAGGGGCCGTGACGGGCGTGCCTTCGTCCGGCAGCACGAGCCGCATCACGAAGCCGTCCGCATAGGGCAGTTCCACGGCCTGCCATCCCGGGCCCTTGGCAACGGCGGTGTCCGCGATGGTCTGCATGGTGGGTACGGAGATCTGCTCGCCGGCCGCCGTCGTGAAGCGCAGGTCCGAGGTGTCCGACGGATCGAAAGGTACTTTCCAGGCCGACGCGAAGTACACCGTGTTGAGCAGGCTAAAGGTGTTTTTGGGATCGTATTGCGTCGGCGCTGTCTTGATCCGGCCGCCGGTGTTCTTATCCACCCAGGCATCGATAGCCCGTTTTGTGGTGTCCTCGTCCGAGAAGTCCACGGGGTAGACCCCGGTCCCGTAATGCCGGGCGAGGGTGTCCAGGTACGCCTCCCCCGTGGTCGAGCGCCGATCCACGAACAGGCCGTTTGCGGTGTGCAGGACGGGCTGGCGCGGGGGGTCTTTTTCATCCACTGTGCCGGGATCGCCGTCGAACTTTTCCAGCGACGCCAGCAGCGCATTCATGGCCTCGTCCCGGTGTGCGGCCGGGAACCCCAGCACACGGTCCATCTCCGCTGCGGTGTCCCCGGCGGCACCCGCGCGCAGCATCGACAGGGCGATCAGCAAGCTGGCGGGCGACGAGACCACGTTGCCGTTGCCTCCCTCGCCGCCGTCGGCCAGGAGGGCACCGCCCAGCTTCCGTGCCGAGTCCTGGAACGTTGCCAGCTCATCGGGATAGGTGGCCAGGTCCGCGGATACCCGCTCGACGCCGTCGGCCGTCAGCATTTCCGGCGGTGGGGCGGTGCAGGCGGACAGCACCAAGGCCGCGGCTGCCGCGGCTGCCGCAAGTTTCCCGTTCATTGCCACCCCCTGGCCCGGTCCGCCAGCCATGCTGGATCGGCGGAACACCGTCTAGGGCCAGTCAACCAGCCCGGGACGGATGAGGCGATACCCGCGCGGTCACGGTTCGCCTTCGTTTTGGCTACGGGATCCCGTGCGCCGTTTCGACGGTGCCCTGCGCAGACGACGCCGCGCGGCGTCGACCCTGCGGGGCACCATCGAAACGGGCCCTCAATTCAGGACGGGACCGCCCTCAGCTCCGGGGGATGTTGCGCAGGTTGCTGCGCGCCATGCTGACGGCTTCCCCGGCGCCGCGGTTGAGCACCACCTTGGACATGGCGGTGGCGAAGCCCAGGATCTGCGCGCCCTTGATCTTGGGCGGGAGCGAGAGCGCCTGGGGGTCCGTGATCAGTTCCACCAGGGCCGGTCCGGGATGGGCGAAGGCCTCCCGGTAGGCGGCGGCGATCCTGGCCGGGTCGGTGACGCGGACCGCGTGGAAGCCCAGGGCGCGGGCCACCGCGGCATAGTTGGTGTCGGGCACGTCCACGCCGAAGTCGGGAAGCCCGTCCACGAGCATTTCCAGTTTCACCATGCCCAGGGTGGCGTTGTTGAACACCACCACCTTGACCGGGAGCCGGTGCGCGGCGACCGTGATCAGCTCCCCCAGCAGCATGGACAACCCGCCGTCGCCGGAGACCGACACCACCTGGCGGCCGGGATAGGCCAGCTGCGCGCCGATCGCGTGCGGCAAGGCGTTGGCCATGGAGCCGTGCAGGTAGGAGCCGACCAGCCGGCGGGTGCCCAGCGGGTTGATGTAGCGGGCGGTCCAGACGTTGCACATGCCCGTGTCGGCGGTGAAGACGGCGTCCTTGGCCGCGATCTGGTCCAGCAGGGACGCCGCGTACTCGGGGTGGATCGGCTCGGTCTTTTCCACCTTCCGGGTGTAGGCGCCCACCGCCTTGTTCATCAGCCGGTCGTGTTTCTTGAGCATCTTGTCCAGGAAGCGGCGGCTCTTCTTCGCTTCGAGCAGCGGCATCAGCGCCGCGAGGGTGGGCAGCACGTCCCCGTGGACGGCAATGTCGACGTCGGTCCGGCGGCCCAGTTTCTGCGCTGCGCGGTCCACCTGGGCCGTGCGGGTTTCGGGCAGGAACTGATCATAGGGAAAGTCCGTGCCCAGCAGGAGGAGCAGGTCCGCATCCTCGATCCCCTCGGCCGCGGCACCGTAGCCCAAGAGCCCGGTCATGCCGATGTCGTAGGGGTTCTCGTACTGCATGAAGTCCTTGCCGCGAAGGCTGTGCCCAATCGGCGCCTTGATCTTCTCGGCCAAGGCGATGACCTCATCGTGGGCGCCCTGGACACCGATTCCGGCGAAGATCGCGACCTTGCCGGCCGCGTTGATCGCCTCCGCCAGCTGCCGGACACTTTCCGGCGCCGGAGTCAGCGTCGCGGGGACGAATGTCGCCGGCAGCGGCGCCTCGGCGGTTGCCTCCAGCCCGGCAATGTCGCCGGGCAGGGTGACGACGGCGACTCCGCGGAGCGCGACGGCGTGCTGGATCGCTGAGTG
>JBFGBS010000439.1:0-2737 GCA_041567475.1 Arthrobacter sp. | reverse complement strand
GACGGTGGGGGTCTTGGCGGTGAAGACGCGCTGCCAGATGTCCTGGCCGATCAGCAGGCCGAGTGTGTAGACCACGAAGTACGTGATGATGGTCTGGACGCCGATGCCGTCAATCTGGAAGAAGCTGGCGTCGACGCGGTCGCGGATGCCGTCGAGGCCGCCGGCGGCGTTGAGGGTGAACGGCAGCATCAGCATAAAGATGCCCACGGTCTTGATGACGAACTGGACCTGGTCGGCGAGGGTGATGGACCACATGCCGCCGATGGTCGAGTAGACCACCACGATGGCGCCGCCGACGGCGATCGCGAGGGCGCGGTCCCAGCCGAAGAGCACCACGAAGATGGTGGCGTAGGCGCCGGTGGAGGTGGCACAAAGCATCAGCGTGTAGGCCAGCATCACGATGCCGGAGGCCTTGGTGGACTCACTGCCGTAGCGCAGGCTCAGCATCTGGGACACCGTGTAAATCTTCAGCTTCTGGATGGTGCTGGCGAAGAGCAGGCTGAGCAGGAGCACGCCGGCGCCGATGGCAACCACCAGCCACATGCCGGAAATGCCGAACTTATAGCCGAGCCCTACACCGCCCACTGTCGAGGCGCCGCCGAGCACAACGGCGGCCATCGTCCCGGTGTAGAGGAACGGGCCGAGCCTGCGGCCGGCGACGAGGAAGTCGCTGTTGTTCTTGGTGCGGGATTTACCCCACCACCCGAACGCCAGCATAGCGATCAGATACACCACCACGATGGCGATGTTGACGAAAGATGCGTCCATTTTTGAGGCTCCTTGGAGCGGTTGATCAGTGTGCTCGGACCGGCCGGGAAGCACACGGCGTCCCTCGGTTCGGCGACTCATTGACGAATGTGCCGGGGAAAATGCTACCGGCTGCGGAAGTATTGCCTTATAGGCAACAACTGTTGCCAAACCCTACGATGTGATGCCGCTAACAGTCAAGGCGGGCGGCCGGTCGTTGCACCTGCCGTTACATCTCCCGTCACATGCCCGGCCGGGTTCGCCGTTACCCACACCCTCTCCCGTTAGGATGGCTGCAATGCAGGGGCCGAGCGGCCAGCCGTGAAAGGGGCCAGATGAAGGCTCTACCAGTTGAACCGAGCAACGTTCCCGTCGCCATCGGTTCCCGGATCCGTGCCGCCCGGCAGTCTCAGCGGCTCACCATCGAACAGGTGGCCGATGCCACCGGGCTGACCAAAGGCTTCCTCAGCCGGGTGGAGCGGGACCTTACCTCGCCCTCGGTCGCGTCCCTCGTGACGCTGTGCCAGGTGCTGTCCATCTCCATCGGCGATCTGTTCGCCGCCCCGGAGACCCACCTCACCAAGCGTGACGAGGGCCCCCGGATCTCGCTCGGCGGGGAGGGGATCGTGGAGCGGCTGCTCACCGCCCGTTCGGAACGGCGCGTCCAGGTCATCCAGGCCGTGATCGAGCCGCGCGGCCGCGGCGAGTCCGAGCTCTACGCCGTCGATTGTGACGTTGACGTGCTGCATGTGGTCAGGGGCAGCCTCCGGCTGATCCTGACCAACGAAGAATATGAACTCCACGCCGGAGACACCATCACCTTCCCCGGCCGCGAACCGCATACGTGGGTCAACCCCACGGATGACTCCGTCGAGGTGCTGTGGGTGCTGGTTCCCGCGGCCAGCCGATAAGCCTGTAACGCCGGGGTGGCGGGGCGGCCGGTCCGAAACCGCGGAACGGCGCCGTCCGGCCGCCGTTCACCAATGCTTGAGTGAGGGATTCCATGAACAAACCTACTGCCGCTTTTCTGTCACTGGCCGCCTCGGCCGCCTTCGGCCTGAGCTCCTGCGCTGTCCCCGGCGAGCGCGCAGGCACCGACCTGCCGGCCGGCTCTGCGGCATCGGCCGCATCCACCGGATCCCCGACGCCGGATGCCCTGCGGTCCGCCGTGCCTGCCGCACCGGCCACCGCGTCCGCGACGGCGGCTGCGCCGACGTCCACGCAGTCCCCTGAAGAGGCGCTCACCGCCTTTACCTTTCCGGACGGCCACGTGAGCTTCTCCTACCCGAGCGAGTGGTCGGTCCGGGTCGTGGACCGCAGCGACGGCGGCATGCAGGCCATCATCGCCGATGCCAGCGGCAACGAGCTCGCCTCCGTGACGAGCGGCACCGCCGCCAGCGACGCAACCGGACCCGTGGCCCGCACGGTCCTGGACGCCGCGCCGGTGCCGGACCTTACCGACGCCGACGGCGGGAAAGTGTCCTTCGGCTTCGCCTTCGATTCCTTCGCGGACCACGTGGCCTTCCACATGGGAGTGCGGCGCGCGGCGGACTTCCTGCCCGGGACTGAAAGCGCCGGGTTTGCGCACGTGACGCTGCCCAACGGGGATTCCACGGCCAAGGTGATCTTCGCCGATCCGGCCTTCGACTCCGTGGAATCCGCCAAGGCCTGGATGGTCACGCCGCAGTACAGCCAGCTCAAGCGGCTGCTGCTGAGCCTCAACTACAAGGGCTAGTCTTGTAAACAGTTGGTGCTCATTGCGAAACTTCGGGCTATGATGGGTATCACACCTGTCGGTCGATCCTCGAAGGAGAGTTCTGTTGGAAGAGCTGCGCATCGAGGCCAATGGCAACCTTGGCCCCATTGATTCATCCCGTATTCCGCGCTACGCCGGAGCCGCCACCTACGCCCGGCTGCCGCGGCTGGATCAGGTCGCCAAGGCCGACGTCACGGTCGTCGGCGTACCGTTCGACTCCGGCGTCTCCTACCG
>JBFGBS010000438.1:0-2747 GCA_041567475.1 Arthrobacter sp. | reverse complement strand
TGCGTCCCGCTCGACGGCGACCGCGCCGACGCCCTGGCGCTGCCGCCCATGGTCGCGGTCAACGAGGACGCCAAAGGCACCGCGTACACGGTCTCCTGCGACGCCGCCGTCGGTGTCAGCACCGGAATCTCCGCCACGGACCGCGCCCTGACGGCCCGCGTTCTCGCCGATCCCGGGAGCCGGCCGGCATCGCTGACCCGGCCCGGGCATGTTTTCCCGCTGCGCGCTGTTAACGGAGGAGTCAGGCAACGCGCCGGCCACACCGAGGCGGCGGTGGACCTGTGCAGGCTCGCAGGCCTTGAGCCTGTGGGTGTCATTGCGGAAGTGGTGTACGACAACGGAGAAATGATGCGGCTGGACGGACTGCGCACCTTCGCCATAGAGCATGGCTGCCCCCTGATCTCGATCGAGGACCTGGTGGCCTACCTCGAGAAGGCACAGCACGGCGGTCCTGCCTTGGATCAAGTGTGATGGAGGAAAAGAAGATGACGACGTCCGGGATCCAGGAAGGCCTCGACGCGGACCGCCAGCAGCACCCGGTCAGCGGCGGGCCCGAGGTCCAGCTCCCGACCATGTATGGCGACTTTGTCGCCAGGGCCTGGACGGACCTGGTCACCGGCGCCGAACACCTTGCGGTCAGTTCGCCGATGCCGCCCATCGACGGCACAGCCCCCTTGGTGCGCCTCCATTCCGAGTGCCTCACCGGAGATGTTTTCGGCTCCTACCGCTGCGACTGCGGTGAACAGCTGGCCTATGCGCTCGAAATGATCAACGAGTTCGGCGGCACGCTGCTGTACCTGCGCGGCCAGGAAGGCCGCGGAATCGGACTGGCGAACAAGATCAAGGCCTACGCCCTGCAGGAAGCCGGCTTTGACACCGTGGAGGCCAATGAGCAGTTGGGCCTGCCCATCGACGCCCGCACCTACCACGCCGCGGGCAGGATCCTCTGGGAGATGGGCCTGCACGAAGTGCGCCTCCTGAGCAACAACCCGGACAAACAGGACCGGCTCGCGGAGGCCGGGGTCCGGGTGGTGGAGATGGTCCCCACCGAAGTTCCCTCCCGGGAGCAGAACATCCGTTACCTGCAGACCAAGAAGGACCGGATGGACCACCGCCTGGTCCTGGACGTCCAGACGGCAGCATCCGGCGTGGTGCACGAGCAGGACTGAGCACACCAACCATGCCCCGCCGACGCTGACCCCGCGTCGCCGAAGCCTGGTTTTCGGCAACACCTACCCACAGCATTGCAGAACCGAGAGCAAGGATTACCCCATGAGCGGACACGGCGCACCCGAGATCGACCTGAGCACCTTCAACCCCGAGGAGACTTCGGCCCTCAAGCTGGCCATAGTGGCCGCGAGCTGGCACACGACCATCATGGACGGACTGCTGAACGGCGCCTTGCGTGCAGCCAAGGAAGCGGGCATCAGCGAACCGACCGTCCTGCGCGTCCCGGGGACCTTTGAGCTTCCCGTCGCCGCGGCGCGCCTGGCTCCGCACTTCGACGCCGTCGTGGCGCTCGGCGTCGTGATCCGCGGCGGCACCCCGCACTTCGAATACGTTTGTGAAGCGGCAACCCTGGGCCTCACCGACGTCAGCGTTCGCACCGGTGTGCCGATGGGCTTCGGGGTCCTGACCTGCGATACCGAACAGCAGGGCATCGACCGGGCCGGGCTGCCCGGATCGACCGAGGACAAGGGCCACGAGGCTGTCACTGCAGCCCTTGCCACCGCCGTGACGCTGCGCCAGTACAGCTGATGCGCGTGTGTGTTCCCTCACAACGCAGGCGTCATGCCGGGGCCCGGCAAGCGCGGTCCGGCCGTGAGCAAGTAGGCTGGAGGGCGTGAAGAATTTCGAGTCGCTGTTCGCAGAACTGAGTGAAAAGGCAGCCGCGCGCCCCGAAGGCTCCCGCACGGTCGCCGAGCTGGATTCCGGAGTCCACGGCATCGGCAAGAAAGTCGTGGAAGAGGCAGCCGAAGTCTGGATGGCTGCCGAGTACGAATCCGACGAAGCCGCGGCGGAGGAGATCTCCCAGCTGCTCTACCACCTGCAGGTTCTGATGCTCGCCAAGGGACTCAGCCTGGAAGACGTTTACAAGCATCTCTAGCCGCGCCGCACCGGACGGTGCACGGAGATACCCGTGACCACCCGGTGCCCTGCGTGGCCGCAGTGCCTGCACTCCACTTCCTTACCCCAGAGAGATCTTCCCCATGCTTAGAGTTGCCGTCCCCAACAAGGGATCCCTGTCCGAAGCCGCCTCCGCCATGCTCGCCGAGGCCGGTTACCGCCAGCGCCGCGACACCCGTGAGCTGGTCATGCTGGACCCAGATAACGACATTGAGTTCTTCTTCCTCCGCCCGCGCGACATCGCCGTGTACGTCGGGCAGGGAACGCTCGACGTCGGCATCACCGGCCGCGACCTGCTTCTCGACGCCGAGGTGGAAGCCGAGGAACTGCTGCCCCTGGGCTTCGCGGGATCCACGTTCCGCTTCGCCGGCCCGGTCGGCGACTTCGCCTCCGTCGAGCAGCTGGAAGGCAAGCGGCTCGCGACCAGCTACGACGGGCTGCTGCGCGGCTACCTTGCCGAGCGCGGCATCAACGCCACTGTGATCCGTCTCGACGGCGCCGTGGAGTCTTCCGTACGGCTCGGCGTCGCCGATGCGATCGCCGACGTCGTCGAAACCGGCAACACCCTCAGGGCCGCCGGGATGGAGATCTTCGGCGAGCCGATCCTGCGCTCCGAGTCG
>JBFGBS010000437.1:0-2756 GCA_041567475.1 Arthrobacter sp. | reverse complement strand
GTCGAGCAGGGACGTCCTGGACAGCACCAGATGGTGGCCGTCGACGGCGAGCAGCACCCCGGCGACAGCCCCGAGGGTCAGGGAACGGAAGAGCTTCTGCGCGATCAGCGCCAGCAAGAAGATGGACAGGGTCCCGGTCAGTGCCGCCCCGAAACGCCAGCCGAAGGGATTGTCCGGGCCGAACAGCCACATTCCAGCCGCGATCATCCACTTGCCGACCGGCGGGTGCACCACATATTCGGGGCTGTCCAGCAGCACGCCGGGGTTCCCGGCAACGAAGGACTCGTTGGCTTTCTCGGGCCAACTCCGCTCATAGCCGCTGACCAGGAAGGAGTAGGCGTCCTTGACGTAGTAGGTTTCGTCGAAGACGAGGCTGCGCGGAGTGTCGAGCCGGACGAAGCGCAGGATGCCGCCGAGTCCGGCGGTGAGCACCGGAATGAGCCAGAACCACAGCCGGAGCGACGCCGGATAGTCACGCCAGCTCCGGATCTCACCAATCAGGCGCTGACGCAGCGCCTCAGGAGTGTACGCCTCGGCCGGGCGGGCGATCCAGCGGTGGCCCGCCAGGTTCCGTCCGGCGCTGCCGGACCCGGCCGCACCCCCGGCTCCGGACCGGCGCTCCGCTCGGCGGCCGGTGCCACCGGTCTGGGCCGTGCGGTCTGCGTCGCCCGGGGAGGCCGCGGCGGCCGGGCCACCGGCGGGGGCTGGCTGTTCCGGTGCGGCCTCGGGCGCCTGGGCGGGAGTCTGCGTCACGTTGCCCATGCTACCTTTTGCGGCCGGCGGCCCCTGCCCGCAGTAGGCTGGTCGTGTGGACCACGAACCCAGCACCGCCCCGATCCCTGCCGCCGACGACCGAGGCCCGGCTGAGGAGGTCCGGCCCGGCGGGATCCTGCCGGCCGACGATTCATCCCCCGGGGGACCGGGCCGGATCGTCCTGGCGGGAACGCCGATCGGCAACGCCGGCGACGCGACGGCCCGGCTCGTCGAACTGCTGGCGACCGCGGACATCGTCGCGGCCGAGGATACCCGCAGGCTGCACCGGCTGGTCCAGACCCTTGGCATCACCGTGGCCGGCCGGATCATCAGCTATCACGAGCACAATGAAGCGACCCGGACCGCGGAGCTGTTGGAGCAGGTCAAGTCCGGAAAAACCCTGGTCATGGTGACCGATGCCGGGATGCCGTCCGTCTCGGACCCGGGCTTCCGCCTCGTCGAGGGGGCCGTGGCCGCCGGGCTGCGGGTCACGGCCGCTCCGGGCCCGTCCGCCGTCCTGACAGCGCTGGCGCTCTCCGGGCTGCCGACCGACCGGTTCTGCTTCGAAGGTTTTCTGCCGCGCAAGGCCGGCGAACGTTCCTCACGGCTCGCGGACCTTGACGCTGAACGCCGCACCATGGTGTTCTTTGAAGCCCCGCACAGGCTCGAACCGATGCTTCGGGCACTGCACGAACGGTTTGGCGCCGACCGCCGCGTCGCCGTGTGCCGGGAACTGACGAAGACCTATGAGGAAGTCATCCGCGGCACCTTGCGGGAACTGCTGCAGTGGGCCGAGACCAACGAAGTCCGCGGCGAAATTGCCGTCGTGGTGGGCGGCGCCCCGGAACGGGACCCCGGCCGTCCGGAGGACCACGTGGCGGCCGTCAACGGACTCGTCGAGCAAGGCATCAGGCTCAAGGAGGCCGTCGCCGCCGTTGCTGAGGACGTCAGGGTCAGCAAGCGGGAGCTGTACGCGGCGGTCCTGGCCTCACGCTGACTGAGTTGACCGGGCCGCGCAGCGCCGGCGCGCGAAGGGAAACCGGGCAATGACGGCGTTCCACACCCCATTGTGCAACTGCACATCGGGGTCCGGCCGGGGCAGTGCGGACTTGCATAGACGTGCCGAACCGCCGGCAGTACCGTGGCTGTAATCCCACCGCGCGTACCGGGCTTGCCTGCCAGGCCTGCACGCCGTTGAAATCCGAGTTCAAACCGCATTGCTGACGAGGGAGTCGTTGTGACCGTAACTGCCCAGCCCATTGTTTCCGAGGAGCGCGAGAGCGCGCTGCTGGCCTCGGTGCCCACCGGCCTGCTGATTGACGGACAGTGGCGTCCGGCCGCGTCCGGGAAGACGTTCGACGTCGAAGACCCCGCAACGGGCCGGGTGCTGCTGAGCATTGCCGACGCGGGCCCCGAGGACGCCGCCGCGGCCCTGGACGCCGCCGCCGCCGCACAGGACTCCTGGGCGAAGGTCCCGGCCCGGGAGCGCGGGGAGATCCTGCGCCGCGCGTTCGAGCTCATCACGGCACGGGCCGAGGACTTCGCGCTCCTGATGACCCTCGAGATGGGCAAGCCCCTGGCGGAGGCCCGCGGCGAGGTCACCTACGGTGCGGAGTTCCTGCGCTGGTTCTCCGAGGAAGCCGTCCGTGCCTTTGGCCGGTACTCGGTCTCCCCGGACGGAAAATCACGGCTGCTCGTGACCAAGAAGCCGGTGGGCCCGTGCCTGCTGATCACCCCGTGGAACTTCCCGCTCGCGATGGCGACCCGCAAAGTCGCCCCGGCCGTGGCCGCGGGCTGCACGATGGTGCTCAAGTCCGCGAACCTGACCCCGCTGACCAGCCAGCTGTTCGCCGCGGTGATGATGGAGGCCGGGCTGCCCGCCGGTGTCCTGAACCTCATCCCCACCTCGACCGCCGGCGCCACGACGGGACCGCTGATCAAGGACTCCCGGCTCCGGAAGCTCTCCTTCACCGGCTCCACCGAGGTCGGCCGCCGGCTGCTGT
>JBFGBS010000436.1:0-2765 GCA_041567475.1 Arthrobacter sp. | reverse complement strand
TTGCCGGCTTCGACGCCGAACCCGTTGACCACGTTCAGGACGCCGGCGGGGAGCAGGTCACCGATCAGTTCCATCAGGACCAGGATCGAGGCGGGGGTCTGCTCGGCGGGCTTGAGGACGACGGCGTTGCCGGCCGCGAGGGCAGGGGCGAGCTTCCAGACGGCCATCAGGATCGGGAAGTTCCAGGGGATGATCTGGCCTACGACGCCGAGGGGCTCGTGGTAGTGGTAGGCGGTGGTGTCGTCGTCGAGCTGGGACAGCCGGCCTTCCTGGGCGCGGACGGCCGAGGCGAAGTAGCGGAAGTGGTCCGCGGCCAGCGGGAGGTCAGCGTTGAGGGTTTCGCGGATCGGCTTGCCGTTGTCCCAGGACTCGGCGACGGCGAGCATCTCAAGGTTCTCATCGATCCGGTCGGCGATCTTGTTCAGGATACCGGCGCGCTCGGCCACGGACGTTTTGCCCCAGGACGGTGCGGCTTTGTGGGCCGCGTCGAGGGCCAGATCGATGTCTTCCGCCGTGCCGCGGGCGACCTCGCAGAATGCCTTGCCGGTGACCGGGGTGATGTTTTCGAAGTACTGGCCCTTGACCGGGGCCACCCACTCGCCGCCGATCCAGTTCTCATAGCGGTCCTTGAACGTGACCTTCGAACCCTCGGTACCGGGCTGGGCGTAAACAGTCATATTGCTAGCTCCTTTGCTGTGCAAGACAGGTGACGCATTCATCGCGGCGCCACCGTTACCCCCAGCGTAGGAGCGGAGGGGTTGCAGTCAGGTTGCATGGCTGTGACCCGGGTCACGGGAACGCGACGGGCGGGACCTCAGGCGCTGAGTTCGGATTCCAGCCGTTCGAGGTCGGCGACGACGGCGGCCCGCTTCGGCGAGCGCGGCGCCAGCAGCCTCAGCGCGGCGGTCCGGACGCCGACGTCGTCCCGGGCCTCGGGCAGTTCGCCGTATTTCAGCAGCGATTCCGCACTGCCGTCCGTCAGCAGGGCCTCGCGCAGCAGCGCGGAGACCTTGTCGCGGAGCTCCACGATGCCGGGCGCTTCGGAGCGCGGCAGCACGGCGCCGCGGTAGATTTCCAGCGCAATCCGGTGCGCGCCGCGCTGGAGGCACTTGAGGACCTGGCCCGAATCCGGGACCAGGTCCAGCGGCAGCCGGTACGGGCGTGATTCCGGCAGCGCGTCCGGGCTGAGCTGCTGGATGACCTTGCGCAGCCGGACCATTTCGGCGCGCAGTGTCATGGTGGAGGCTTCCCCCGGGTAGAGCAGGGCACAGAGCTCCTCCGCAGTGAGCCCTTCGGGATGGACGCTGAGCAGGGCCAGGATTTCACTGTGCCGCGCGGACAGTGCCACCGTGCGGCCATCGATGCTGAGCAGGGCCTGGTCGCGGCCCAGCAGCTGGAGGCTGTTGCGGTACAGGCTGCCGTGCCGGGTCCCGTCGCCATGCGCCGGGCCCGGACGGGCGGTCCCGGCCGGGGACGCGGCCGTCCGGCGGCGTGCCGGTGATGGCTGCCGGGCCGCAGCGAGTTGGAGCCGTTCCACCCGCAGCTGGGCCTGCGCCGCGGCCACGGTGGCCTCGACGAGGGACAGGGTGTGCGGCGCCACCGCGGACTCCGTGCCGGTAATGTCCACGACGCCCAGCAGGGCACCCGAGTCCGGATCGTGGAACGGCACGGCGGTACAGCTCCACGGGTGGACGGAGCGTTTGTAGTGCTCGGCCCCGGCGATCTGGATGCCGCGGCCCAGTGCCAGCGCGGTGCCCGGAGCGCTCGTCCCCACGGTCGCCTCGGACCAGTCCGCGCCCGGTACGAACATCATGCCCTCGGCGCGGCGTTGCATGGCGGCGTCGCCCTCCACCCACAGCAGCCGCCCGAGTTCATCGCCGACCGCCACCAGCATGCCGCTGTCGTGGCTGGGCAGGACCAGGAGCTTGTGGATCACGGGCATGATGGCCGCGAGCGGGTGCTGGCGGCGGTATTCGTCGAGTTCGTCGCGGTCCAGCGCCAGCGGCGCCTCCGGCTGGTCCGGGTTGGCGTGGGACAGGGCGGAGCGCTGCCACGATTCCTGGATCACGGCGCTCAGGCCCGGGAGCCGCTCCATGCCGGCGAAGCCCGGGAGCCCGGAACCCAGCTGCTCGTGGCCTGCGCGGGCATGCTGTTGCCGCAGCTCCGGGGTGTACCCGCCGGGCGCTGCAGCATGGATCAAATTCGTCATTGAACTCCCCCTGATGGCCGCGGCGGCATGCAGGAACCGGCCGCGTCCTTCCGAGTCTAGTTCCGGGGGCAGGGTTTCGATACCTGCCGGGCCCCGGCCGTTTCGACGGCCGCACGCACGTTCGATGCCCCGCGACGTCGTGTGTGCGCGGAACCGTCGAGGCGGCGCCGGGTGCCTGCGGACCAAGGCGGTCAGTCGCGGGAGATCTCGATCATGTCCTCGCGCGGAACCACCTTGATGCGTTCCCGCACGACGGCGGAGTCGTCGCCGGCGGCGGCCGACCACTCCGCGCCGAGGGCCAGTTCGTGGGCGTCGAGCTTGATCCAGCCTTCCCAGGTGGTGTACTCAATCCCGCGGGCTTCGAGCAGGTCGATGATGGCCTGGGGGTCCGGGTTCTGTGCTGGCGGCAGGGTCAGCCGGTCTTCGAGCAGGAACCCGATGGTCTCCAGGGCGTCGCCCTTTGTGTGCCCGATCAACCCCACCGGCCCGCGCTTGATCCAGCCCGTGGCGTAAATGCCCGGAACAGGGTTCCCGGCGGCGTCGAGCACGCGGCCGC
>JBFGBS010000435.1:0-2765 GCA_041567475.1 Arthrobacter sp. | reverse complement strand
TAGCCCCGAACGCGGGCCCCCGGCACCAGCTCCGCCTCGGCGGCATTGGCGGCGGATACTACGACGTCCGGATAGCCGGAGCGGACGGCTGCCATCACCGCCGGGAGGATGCCGCGCACGGGGCGCAGCCTGCCGTCGAGGTCCAGTTCGGCGATAAACACTGTCCGGCCGGTGGAACGGACGTCCTTGGCGGCCAGCAGGACGGCCATCGCGATGGCGAGGTCGAAGCCTGAGCCGCGTTTGGGCAATGATGCAGGGATGAGGTTGGCGGTGATTTTCCGGCGGCTGAGCGGAATGCCCGAGTTCTGGGCTGCGGAGCGGATCCGCTCCTTGGCCTCGTTCAGTGCGGCATCCGGCAGGCCGAGGATCACGAAGGCCGGGAGCGTCTGGCCGATGTCTGCCTCAACTTCAACGATGTAGCCGTTGATGCCGACCAAGGCCACCGAGTAGGTGCGCCCGAGCACCATCTACACCACCCCTTGGAGGTGTTCAATGACAGGGTCGCCGCCGGTGTCGTCGTGGAGGACTCCGACGACGTCAATCCGCCACGGCGGCACCCCGGCCAGATGGTCGCGGCACCAGGCGGCCGCAAGGCGGTTCAGCCGCGCCAGTTTCCTGGCATTGACGGCTTCGAAGGGGTGTCCGTAGGCCAGGGATGTCCGCGCCTTGACTTCCACGATGACCACGACGGCCCCGTCCAGGGCCACGAGGTCGATTTCCCCGTCGCGGCAGCGCCAGTTGCGGTCCAGGATCCGCAATCCGCAGGCCTCAAGGTAGGTTCCGGCAATGTCCTCGCCGCGGCGGCCCACGATGTCCTTAGCTCTCATGGGATCAGCGTGGCCGGTCGCGGCCGGCGGGCACAGGGAGGCCGGGCGCTATGTGGGAAACACAGGCTGTGCAGGAGAAGTGAAAGCGCGCGGCGCCAGCCGCTGCGCGGGCCCTACGTGGAGCGTGGGACGGCCGTATCCGTGGTGGGGGCGGCCGGGGACGCGGCTTCGGTCTTCCGCCGGCCGGCTGCCGCGCCGAGGGAGTCGCCGGGCGGTGCGACGGGGTCCGGCCCGGAGCCCTCGCGCTGTGCCGCGTTTTCAGGCCCGGCACCGGCCGTACCGGCCGGGTACTTGGCGCGGTCACGACGTTCCGGCCCGGCTGTTGCCGGGCGTCCGTCCTGGCGGTCGAGACGGGAGTATTCCGGCCACGGATCGTCGGCAATCAAATGCCGACGGATCATCCTGCCGAACCAGGCTCTCACTCGTCCTCCTCAATACCCATATTGCTTACCATTCTAACGTCTAGCTGATCGTTGTGACATCGCTACCCCTGCCGCCCCGGGCGCCGGCGAGCCCGGCAGGAAGTGCAGGCCGGCAGCGCAGCTTGGAAGCTACGAACGAGCCTGCTGAGGCGTTTGCCGGATGTGCCGTCAGGCAGCTGTGGCATCGGCAGCGGGACACTTCGGCGGCCTGCACCCAGTGCGGCCTGCACCCGCGGCGGCGGTCACCCGCCCGGAACCGTCCGGTCCGCGGACTAGTTGCCCAGGTCCTCGACCTTCGGCAGGGCGAGTTCCTCGCTGCGCGGCAGTTCCTCGACGTTGACGTCTTTGAACGTAATCACCCGGACACTCTTGACGAACCGGGCGGAGCGGTAGACGTCCCAGACCCAGGCGTCCTGCAGCGTCAGGTCGAAGTAGACCTCGCCGTCGGCGCTGCGCGCCTGCAGGTCAACGTGGTTGGCAAGGTAGAAACGCCGTTCGGTCTCGACCACATAGCTGAACAGCCCGACCACGTCGCGATATTCGCGATAGAGCTGCAGCTCCATGTCGGTCTCATAGTTTTCAAGGTCCTCGGCACTCATGGTTCCATCTTGCACCATCCCGCGCCGTGCACGCGCCACGGCCATCGGTGCGCACCCGTGGCCGGAGCGCCGTTCCGCCGGCCCGGCGGCACCCTAGAGGAGGTGCCAGCTGACCCGGTGGTGCGGCGTGGGTCCGGCCGCACGCAGGGCATCCTTGTGGACGGCCGTGCCGTAGCCTTTGTTGACGTCCCAGCCGAACGCCGGATACTCCGTATGCAGTTGACGCATCATGGTGTCCCGTTCCACCTTGGCCAGGATGCTGGCCGCGGCGACGCTGAGGCACTGCATGTCGGCTTTGACCAGGGTATGGACCGGCGCTTCGCACCCCGGTCCGGCAGGCTCCTCGTCAAAGAGCGAGGCCTGGGCCTCCGGCGAGAGCCAGTTGTGGCTGCCGTCCAGCAGCACCACGTCCGGTGTGACGCCGGACGCCAGCACGGACATCCAGGCCCGGGTCCCGGCGAGCCTGAGCGCCCCGACGATGCCGAGTGCGTCGATTTCCGGGGCGGTCGCGTGCCCGACGGCGGCGGCCACGGCCCAGTCGAGAACGAGCGGAACGAGCCGCTCGCGGTCCGCGACCTTGAGCAGCTTGCTGTCCCGCACATCGGCGAGGAGATCCTGGTCGTGCAGATCGACCACGGTGATCCCTACGCTGACGGGACCGGCGAGGGCGCCGCGGCCGACTTCGTCGATGCCGGCCAGCAGACGTGCGCCGGAACCGCGGAACCGGCGCTCATAATCCAGGGTAGGTGCTGCGGACATGGCGTCGGACCTATTTGCCGGTGGCTGCGGGCACGTCGCGGAAGACGTCCGGGTAGTTATCCACGGCGGAAATCCGGTTCAGCGGCCACGCGATCACGCTGGCCTTGCCCTCGATGTCCGCGACGTCCACGAAGCCGCCGTTGACTTCCAGATGGGCC
>JBFGBS010000434.1:0-2770 GCA_041567475.1 Arthrobacter sp. | reverse complement strand
GTGTTGATGGGGTAGTAAGGCTCGTCGCCCTTTTCCGCCGCCCGGGAGAATTCGCGCATGATGACGGTCTTGTCCGTCTGGTAGTCGCGCTCCGGGTGGAAGTGGCGCGGCTCGATGATGCGCGTGTAGGGCACGTCGGCGTCGTTGTAGTTCACCACGGACGTTCCCTGGAAATCACCGACGTCGAGCACTTCTTCCTCGAAGTCGATGGTGCGCCAGGAGAGGTCGCCCTCGGCGAAGTCGAAGTACCGGTCCACGGGCCCGGTGTAGACGACCGGGATCGTGCCGACGACTTTGTCCTTGCTGTATTCGTGCGACTCATCGAAGAAATCGGTGTTGAGCCGGACATCGATGTTCGGGTGCTCGGCCATCTTCTCGATCCAGGCGGTGTAACCGTTGGTCGGGAGGCCTTCGTACTTGTCGTTGAAGTACCGGTTGTCGTAGTTGTACCGGACCGGGAGGCGGGAAATGATGCCGGCGGGCAGGTCCTTGGGATCCGTCTGCCACTGCTTCCCGGTGTAGTGCTTGATGAACGCCTCGTAAAGCGGGCGGCCGATGAGCTGGATGCCCTTGTCATTGAGGTTCTGCGGATCGGTGCCGGCCAGCTCGCCGGCCTGTTCGTTGATCAGGTCCTTGGCCTGCCCGGGCGTCAGGTTGGCCCGGAAGAACTGGTTGATCGTGGCGAGGTTGATCGGCAGCGAGTAGACCTCGCCCTTGTGGACGCCGTAGACCTTGTGCACGTAGTTGGTGAAGGTGGTGAACCGGTTCACGTACTCCCACACGCGGTCATTGGACGTGTGGAAGAGGTGCGCACCGTAACGGTGGACCTCGATGCCGGTCTGCTCTTCCTTTTCGCTGTAGGCATTGCCGCCGATGTGGTGGCGGCGGTCGATGACGACTACCTTCAGGCCCAGCTCCGTGGCGGCCTGTTCTGCGATTGTCAGGCCAAAGAAGCCCGACCCTACGATGACAAGGTCAGCGGTCACAAACTCTCCTGATTCGAATGCGGGCAGCGCAATGGGGCGCATTGTCTGCTGCTCTAGCGTACCCGAGCCGTTATCGGAATCAGTGATCGGGGTCCCGGCGCAGGGTGCCCGGACCGGCGCAATTGACCTGCGGCGCGGACCGTGCAACGCCCACCGCGGGGTTTTCCACATGAGCCGTTTTACGGGGCGCGCCGTGCGGCGCCCGTTCCTAGGGTGGGACGCAGGGGGCGCCGCACGAAAGGACTTCCCATGATGCTGCACTGCACACTCGTCCAGGCCCCTGGTTCCGGGCTGGCCCGTGCGCAGGTGGAACTTTCCATCAGCGTGGCCCCGGGCCTGGCCGGGCGGCAGCTTCAAGCGGCGCTCTCCCGGCGCTACGGCACGGGCGAGCTCTATGTCAGGGGCCGGCCCCTGACATCCTTGTCGGTCGGCGAGGGGCCGATGGTGAACGGGGCGGTCATTGTCGACGGTTTCGCCGGGATTCCGCGGCGGCCGGATGCCGGCGGGCCTGCCGCCGGGATGCTGTTACTGGCTGTGCACGGCGGCCCCGCCGCGGGAACAACCATTACGCTGCCCCGCGGTCGGTTCCGGATCGGGCGCAGCGGGACGGACATTGTCATCCCGGATGCCGGGCTTTCCCGGAACCACGCACTGCTGGACGTGTCCGACGCTGCGGTGACCCTGACGGATCTCGACAGCGCGAACGGGACCTTCGTGGACGGCCGGAAGATCCGGGCCGGTGCGGTGACCACCGCATCCACGATCCGCTGTGGCGACTCCACGCTGTCGCTGGCCCTCGGCACCGGGCCGGACCGGGCCGGTGCGGCGGCGGGGCTGGAGACGGCGGGACTGGCAGCTGAGGGGCTGGAGGCGGCGGGCGGCTCAGTTGCCGAACCCATCGTGGTCCGAAACCACGTTGCCCAGGTCAGCAGGGCGGGGCTGGTCCTGACGGCGGTTTTGCCGTTGCTGGCCGGAGTCGGGCTGGCTGTCTTCACGGGGATGTGGATTTTTCTCGCTTTTACCGCCGTGTCCGCGGTCTCGGTCCTAGTCCCGGCCGTGTCAGGCCGCCGTCAGCGCCGCGAACTCGCGGTGGCCGTCGCGGAGGCGGCGCGGCAGGACCGGCAGCGCCGCTACCGGGCCGCACCGTCCGCCGCGGACCTGGCCGCCCACGCGGCCGCGGGGCACCCTGGACCGGGGACGCCGGATGGCGCCTCCTCCCCGGTGTGCTTGCGGCTCGGGCTGTCCGAACAGCCGGCGAACCTCCGGCTGGAACCTCCCCTCCGGGGGTTTCTGCCGCCGGGGCTCGGCTTGGTTCCCCTGCTAGTGGACCCGGCCGCGGGGCTGGTCACGGTCCGGGGCCCGCGCGAAGCCGTGCATGGGCTCGTCCGCTTCGTCATCATGCAGCTCGCCAGCTACCCGCTCGCCTGCCGCACCCGTGTCCTTGTCTTCGGCAGTCCGGAGTCGTTGCCGATCGCGGCACGGTTTCTGCCAGGCGTGTTGTTGTCGGCGGACCCGACGGCGGCGACGGCATGCCTGGCCGCTGGTCCGGGCGAGGGATTCGACGACGGCCTGCTGATCATACTGGACGCCGGCGGTCCCACCGTCGACGGCACCGCCAGCGGGAGCGACGACGGGAGTGCCGGGCCGGAAGCGCCGCCTCGGGACGCCTTGGGGCCGCTCCGCGCAGCAGCCACCGGTCAAGGCTGGAAGGTAGTCGACTGCGTTCCCGGCACCGGACCGGGGACGGGCCCGGCCGTTCTCCTCGGCGAGCGCTGCGGGCGGCT
>JBFGBS010000433.1:0-2785 GCA_041567475.1 Arthrobacter sp. | reverse complement strand
CGGGTACAGCGGGAAGTCGGCGGCGAGGCGGTCCACGCGGGACTGCAGCGCCTCGATGTCGGTCGCCGTGCCGGCCTTGAGGGCGGTGGCGATGATGTCGGCAACCTCGGTGAATTCTTCGGCGCCGAAGCCGCGCGTGGCCAGGGCCGGGGTGCCGATCCGCAGGCCGGAGGTGACCATCGGCGGGCGCGGGTCGAACGGGACGGCGTTGCGGTTGACGGTGATGCCGACCGAATGCAGCAGATCCTCGGCCTGCTGACCGTCCAGCTGGGAATTGCGGAGGTCCACGAGCACCAGGTGCACGTCGGTGCCGCCGGTGAGCACGGACACGCCGGCCTCGGCAACGTCCACCTGGTTGAGGCGCTCGGCGATGATCCTGGCCCCTTCCAGGACGCGTTCCTGGCGTTCCTTGAATTCCCCGGTGCCGGCGATCTTGAAGGCCACGGCCTTCGCCGCGATCACGTGCATAAGCGGGCCGCCCTGCTGGCCCGGGAAGACGGCCGAGTTGAGCTTCTTGGCCCATTCCTGCTTGGCCAGGATCACACCGGACCGCGGACCGGCGAGGGTCTTGTGCACGGTGGAGGTCACGACGTCGGAGTGCGGCACCGGGCTCGGGTGCAGCCCGGCGGCAACAAGGCCCGCGAAGTGCGCCATGTCGGTCCAGAGCAGCGCGCCGACCTCATCGGCGATCGAGCGGAACGCGGCGAAATCGAGCTGGCGCGGGTAAGCGGACCAGCCGGCGATGATGACCTGCGGCTTCTCGGCGATGGCCTGTTCGCGCAGCTTGTCCATGTCGATCCGGAAGGTGTCTTCCTCGACCTGGTAAGCGGCGACGTCGTAGAGCTTGCCGGAGAAGTTGAGTTTCATGCCGTGGGTCAGGTGCCCGCCGTGGGCGAGCGAGAGGCCCATGATCTTGTCCCCGGGGGTGATCATGGCGTGCAGCGCGGCCGCGTTGGCCTGGGCGCCGGAGTGCGGCTGGACGTTGGCGTACTCGGCGCCGAAGAGGTCCTTGACCCGGTCGATGGCCAGCTGTTCGGCGACGTCGACGTATTCGCAGCCGCCGTAGTAGCGGCGGCCCGGGTAGCCCTCGGCGTACTTGTTCGTCAGGACGGAGCCCTGGGCTTCCATGACCGCGCGCGGGGCGAAGTTCTCGGAGGCGATCATTTCCAGGGTGCCGCGCTGGCGGCCCAGTTCCTGGGCAAGCACGGCGGCGATTTCGGGGTCAAGCTCGGCCAGTGGCTGGTTGCTCACGGCGGTTGAGGTGGCGGTGGTGGTAGTCACGAGGAACTCCTGGCTAGTCAACGGGTACTGCTATAGGTCAGGCTACCGGCTGGCCCCGCTGCGCCGCCCCTTGATGACAGGACGGAACGGCGTCTGTTGCGGGCCCGTGGGGTGCCGCAACAGCAGGCGTACAGCCTTCAGGCTGCCAACCGGTAAGACATGACCCTCGGCCCAGGCGTACGATCCGTGGTCTTCGTGAGTGCCGCTCCCTGATGGTTAGCCATCCAACGCCAGTTGCGACCCGTTAAGACTACCAAAACGCGCGGAGCCCTGACCTCCGCCGCGGGTAGGCTGTTCTTCGTGATTGACGAAAACCTGACTGCTTCCTACATCCTGACCCTTTCCTGCCCGGACCGGCCGGGAATCGTGCACGCCGTCGCCGGCGCCCTGCTCGTGGCCGGCTGCAATATTACGGACTCCCAGCAGTACGGCAGCCAGGGCACCGGCACGTTCTTCATGCGGGTCGAAGCGACGACCTCGGTCCCGGCCTCCGAACTGCACGCGGCCCTGGAGCCGGTCGCGCAGGCTTTCGGGATGCAGTGGAACCTCAACCCTGCCGGCCGGAAGGTCCGCACCCTGCTGATGGCCAGCACCTCGGCCCACTGCCTCAATGACCTGCTGTTCCTGCAGCGCTCCGGGACCCTGCCGATCGAAATTCCGGCCATCGTGTCCAACCACCGGGACCTGGCCGGCCTGGCCGAGTTCTACGGCATCCCGTTCCACCACATCCCCGTCACCCCGGACACCAAGGTCCAGGCCGAGGACGAGCTCCGCGCACTGATGGCCGAGCACGACGTCGAACTCACCGTCCTTGCCCGCTACATGCAGATCCTCTCGGACGAACTGTGCAGCGACCTCACGGGCAAAGCCATCAACATCCACCACTCCTTCCTGCCGTCCTTCAAGGGCGCCAGGCCCTACCACCAGGCGCATGCCCGGGGCGTGAAGCTCATCGGGGCCACGGCGCACTACGTCACGGCGGCCCTGGACGAAGGCCCGATCATCGAGCAGGAAGTCATCCGGGTGGACCACCGGCGCACCGCCGAGCAGTTCGTCCAGATGGGCCGCGATGTTGAAGGCCGCACCCTGGCCCAGGCGGTGCAGTGGCACGCCGAGCACCGTGTCCTGCTCGACGGCAACCAGACAGTGGTCTTCAGCTAGGGCCGGCTTCCGCCACCGTTGCCGGCCAACCGTTGCCAACGGGCCGCCGGCAGCCTTAACTGAAGCCATGGACACCTTCCCGGACGCGCCCCTGACCGGCTTTATCGCGCTGCTCAAGGCCGAGGGACGCGGCGCGGTCCTGGGCCTCGATTGCGGGCAGGGAGCCGACGGGCTGGCGTTCGTCCAGGAAGGCATCCACTACACCGGGGTGGACCCCTCCGAGGAGAATGTGCGCGCCGCCCGTGCCCGCGGGCTCGAGGTCTCCGTGGCGGAGGCCGAGCACCTGCCGTTCGCGGCCGCTGCCTTTCCGGGGGTGTGGGCTGTGGACGCGCTCACCGGCCTG
>JBFGBS010000432.1:0-2789 GCA_041567475.1 Arthrobacter sp. | reverse complement strand
GCTCATCGCCGGCGGTGCACTCTCGGTCCTGCTCTCGGCCCTCACCGAGAACCGCAGCATCGCCTTTTTCCTGATCCCGGCCGGGATCGGGCTCCTGGCAGCCTACTGGTCCTCGTTCAATAAGGGCTATAACTTCACCGCTGCCATTTCCCGCGACGGCATCAGGCTCCGCTACGGGCTGCTGGACACCCAGGCCCAGACCGTGCCGCCGGGCCGGATCCAGGCCCTGCAGATCAGCCAACCGCCGCTGTGGCGGATTTTCGGCTGGTACCGGATTCAGGTGAACGTGGCAGGCTACGGCGCAGCCGGCGGCAGCGGCGAGCCCTCCGCCAGGACCACGCTGCTGCCCGTGGGGACCTTCGCCGAAGTGCTGACCATGCTCTCCCTGGTCCTGCCCGATCCGGGCACCCCCGACCCGGTGCGCGTTTTCACGGCCGGCCTCACCGGTTCCGCGGACGCGTCCGACGCCCGGGATGCCGGGGACGGGTTCATCACCACCCCGGCCCGCGCCCGACTGCTGGCGCCGCTGGGCTGGCGGCGTAACGGCTACACGGCGACCGGGACGGCGCTGCTGTTGAGGTCGGGCCGCTGGTGGCGGCACCTCGTGGTGGTACCGCATCAGCGCACCCAGTCCATGTCACTCGAACAAGGCCCGCTGGCCCGGCGGTTCCGGGTCGCGGACCTGGTCCTGCACACCACGGCAGGCCCCGTCGCCCCCAGGCTGATCCAGGCAGGCCTGGACGAGGGCCGGGCCTTGCTGGACGCGCAGGCTGCCCGCGCCCGGGCTGCCCGGAAGCGGCAGACCAGCGAACACTGGCTGGACCAGGTCCAACAGGCAGGCCAGGAACCCTCCGAGAACACACAGGAAGACCCGAACCATGGCTAAACCAGGACGCCTCGGCGTTGGAATCATCGGCGCCGGCAAGGTCGGCGCCGTGCTCGGAGCGGCGCTGCGGGGCGCGGAACATGCGGTCATCGGAGTTTCGGCTGTCTCCGATGCGAGCCGCGAACGCGCCGGAATCATGCTCCCGGGCGTGCCGATCCTGGAGGTCCGGGACATCGTCGAACGGGCCGAACTGGTGCTGCTCGCCGTCCCGGACGATGCGCTGGGCCCCCTGGTGGAAGGCCTGGCCCGGCTTGGCGCCTGGCAGCCCGGCCAGCTCGTGGCACACACCTCCGGCCGTTTCGGCGTCGGGATCCTGCACCCGGTCCGTGCCGCCGGTGCCGTGCCGCTGGCGCTGCACCCGGCGATGACATTCACCGGGATGAGCCTGGACCTGACCCGGCTGCTGGACTGCACCTTCGGCGTGACGGCCGACGCCGCCATGCTGCCGATCGCCCAGGCCCTCGTCGTGGAGATGGGGGCCGAACCGGTAGCCATCGCCGAGGCCGACCGCGTGCTGTATCACGCCGCCCTGGCCCACGGCTCGAACCACCTGGTCACCCTCGTGGCCCAGGCTTCCCAGCTCTTACGCGAAGTCGGCGTCGACGCGCCCGAACGGATGCTGGGACCGCTGCTGCGCGCCACCCTGGAAAACGCGCTGGCCTCGGGTGAAGGGGCGCTGACCGGCCCGGTGGCCCGCGGCGATACCGGCACCGTGGCCGCCCACGCGGAGGCCCTCCGGGAATACGACGGCGGTTCCGGCGGCGATATCCTGCAGGCCTATCTGGCCATGGCCCGGGCGACGGCCAGCCGGGCGGGGAGCCGCGGCGTGCTGAAACCCGAGCAGCGCCGCGGCATCGGCGAGGCCCTCGACGGACCGGCATACGACGGTCCGACGTCCCCGGAAGGATCCTGACATGGCGATCCAGCTTGTCACCACGGCCGCTGAACTCCGGGCCGAAAGCGCCCGGCTGCTGGCCGAAAAGCATGGCGCATCGCAGGCGCTGGTGCCGACCATGGGCGCCCTGCACCAAGGGCACGCGCAACTGGCGCGCACCGCCGTCGCACAAAACGACGTCGTCGTGGCGAGTATCTTCGTCAACCCCCTGCAGTTCGGCGAGGCCGTGGACCTGGAGCGCTACCCGCGGACGCTGGCAGCGGACATGGCGCTCCTGGAAGCGGAGGGGGTGGACCTGGTCTTCGCGCCCGCCGTGGAGGAGGTCTATCCCGGCGGGGAACCCCTGGTCCGCGTCACCGCCGGCGCGCTGGGGGAGAAGTGGGAGGGAGCGTCCCGGCCCGGGCACTTCGACGGGGCCCTGACGGTCGTGGCGAAGCTGCTGCACTATGGCATGCCGGGGTCACCGGCCGGGGCACCGGCGTGGCCGGCCTACCGGGCGTACTTCGGCCAAAAAGACGCACAGCAACTCGCGCTGGTCCGGCGGATGGTGACGGACCTGAACTTCCCGGTGGAAATTGTTCCGGTGCCGACGGTCCGCTCCGCGGAAGGACTGGCCCTGTCCAGCCGCAACCGCTTCCTCTCCGAGGCCGAGGCGGAGGCTGCCCTGGTGCTCTCCCGTGCCCTGCGGCTGATCGAGTCCCGCGCCAATGCCCACGAGCCGTTGGGACTGGACTCCGCGCAGGCCCTGGTTGCGTCGCAGCCGCTCGTGACGCTGGACTATTTCGACGTGGTGGATCCGCAGACCCTGGAACCCCTCGCAGAGAACTGCCGGGACACCCCCTTCCGCGGCGAGGCCCTCGCGATCATCGCGGCCCGGGTGGGGCCGGTGCGGCTGATCGACAACATCCCGTTGAACTCCTGACCGCTGCTGCCCCGGAGTACAGCAACGCGGGGTCACTTTTCGCCCATCCCGGGCGCCTGGACGGACGAAAAGTGACCCCGCGTTGT
>JBFGBS010000431.1:0-2790 GCA_041567475.1 Arthrobacter sp. | reverse complement strand
CCCGGGGAGAGCCAGCACAACCCTCGCGGTGCCCTCGTCATCGGCCAGCACGCGGTCCCGCATATCCCGGTCCACGAGCATGCACATCAGGCTGGAGAGGTGGCCGAGGACATGGACTGCCGTCGTTGGGTCGTTGATGCCAGGTGAGAGCGCCCGTGCCGCGACATCGGCGAGTTGGCGGAAACCGAACGCCGGGTCCTGGGCCGTGGTCCGTTCATATCCCGTGCCGACGGCCTCTTTCACCGCGGCCTTGAGGCTTTCGGTTTCTTCTTCGCTCAGGCGGTCCCGCGCGTCGTCCGGCCAGATCGAGGCAAAGGGAACACCGGCGATGAGCGAGCTGCCGGGGTCCACGTCGATCCGGATAATGGCCTTCGAGTTTTTCGCTGCCGAGACCAGTGCTTGTTCGTTGACGGAGGTCAGGAACCCCGAGGAGGTCGCCTCGATTGGAACGCCGTCGATCCGGATCTGGGGTTCCGGCAGCCGGCCGGGCGGGTCTACGGGGTAGATCACATCGACGGTGTCAATGGTTTCGGCCTGCACCTTGCGCATCATTGTTTCAACCCGGATTTCCCGGGTGAGATGGGCGAGGAAGAGGACGAGGCCCATGACGCTGGCGATTGCGAACACAAAGGACATGGTGACGGCGATATCCGGGACGAACTCGGTTTGCCGGTCCGCCGCGGTGCGGACGGTCCGGAGCACGGTCAGCGAGTAGGCGAACGTTCCCAGGAAAAGCGCGAGGGTCCAGTGCACGAAGCTGTCGCTCGTGAACGTGCGCAGGAGCCGCGGCGAGAATTGGCTGCTGGCGAGCTGCAGTGACACGACGGTGAGCGAGAATGTGAGCGACGTGACCGTAATGAGGGAGCCGGACACCGCCTGCAGGACGGCCCGCGCCGCGTCGGGGCCGCCGCCGAAGAGGTAGGCCCGGAGGGTGGGCGGCAGGCTCGCGTCATAGGCGCTGTCGATGGTGGGCAGCCAAATTCCCAACGCCACCGCCACCACCACCGCAACGGCCGGGATAGGCCATAGCTGGGAGCGGAAGGCCTCCCGGATCACACGGATTCTGCCCTTCATGCTCCGGCCTCCTGCTCAGTTGTCGCGGATTCGCTGCCCCGGCGGCTCACAGCCCACCATTGGGCCAGGAAGATGACCAGGGCGGCAGTTGCCGCAACGGCCAGCGTCAGGAGATCTTGCTGCGCTTTGACCATAATAAACGGCACCAGTACTGCGACGTCCAGCAGGATCGCCGTAATGGGGACCCAGCGCTTCGCGCCGATGTCCCCGCTGAGGTGCCGGATGACGCCCACGTGCACGGCAATATCCATGCTGATGTAGAGCAGGGCACCCAGCGAGGCGATCTGGCTCAAGTCGAAAAACACCGTCACGATGATGGCCAGGCCGGCCGTGATCAGCAGCGGCTCGTGCTTGACGTTTCCGGGCAACCCCGGCGCCTGCTTCATGTCCTGGAGCATCGCGTATAGCCGGGACACCGCGTAAATGCTCGCCAGCAAGCCTGAAAGGGTCGCCACGACGGCCAGCGCAATGGTCAATCCGACGCCCCACGCGCCGAAGAGCGGTTCTGCGGCTTCGGCGAGCGCGTAGTCCCGGGCTTTGACGATCTCGGGGACGGTCAGGGCACCGGTCACGGAGACCGTGAGCAGCAGGTAGATGGCGGCGCAGAGGGCGAGGGCGATGGTGATGGAGCGGCCGATGTTCTTTTTCGGCTCCCGGAGGTCAGCGCCCTGGTTGGTGATGGTGGTGAAGCCCTTGTAGGCCAGGATGCACAGCGTGGTGCCGGCGAGGAACCCCAGCGCCCCTTGCTCCGGGGCCTGCCCGGAGCCCCCGGTGAGCACCTTCCCCAGCGAGGATGCGCCTGCCGCCACGAGGCCCGCGATGGCCAGGGCGGCGATACCAAGGATCTTCACCGCCGCGGTCACGGTCGCGGATCGTTCCACGAGCTTGTTGCCCACAAGATTCACGACGGCGGCCAGGGCGATGGCGGCGACGCCCAGGGCCGGCACCAGCAGCGCGGAGCCTTGGAGTTCGAAGGGACGCAGGATGTACGTGCCGAAGGTTCTGGCCAGCAGGCTCTCGGCGATCACCATGGATACGTACATGAACAGGGAGAAGGATCCCGCGATGACGCCCGGCCCGTAAGCGTCCTTGAGCAGCATGGCGATGCCGCCGGAGGACGGATTCGCGCCGGAATACTTCACGTAGGAATAGGCGCTGAATGCCACGACGACGGCGCCGGCCAGGAACGCCGCGGGCACGAGGCCGCCGGCCAATCCCGCCACCTGGCCCGCCAGGGCGAAGATCCCGGCCCCGATCATGACACCGGTGCCGAGCGAGACGGACCCTGCCAGGGACAGTTTCTTGTCGTCAGCCATGATCGGGCAGTCTACCGCCCGAGACACGGCCCTCCTTGAAGAGCCGCCCCGATTCGATGGCTGGGGGCCCGTTCGACGCGCGGCACCGTCGAACCCGGCGCGGACCATCGAATTGGCGACTACCGAGCGTAGAGGCCCCGTTAACATTCCCGAAACATGACGGTTACGCGATCTTCATGCCCGGTGCCATTTCCGTAACGAGCCCGCAACGTTGCGCTTCATCGCCGGAAACACGGCTCGGCAAAACTTGGACCCGGATCGGGGGGAGCCGGCGGCGATCCGCCCCGGCATGGCGAATTTGACTCGAAGGGACACCTCGGTGGAACTCACTGCAGGAAGCGTCTGGATGATGGTGTCGGCGGCGATGGTGCTGCTAATGACCCCGGCCCTCGGCCTCTTT
>JBFGBS010000430.1:0-2794 GCA_041567475.1 Arthrobacter sp. | reverse complement strand
GACCAGCCACTGCAAGGCTCACAGCTACTTTGCGGAAGGTTAGAGGCCGACTTCGGCGGACTGCAGAAGCGCGACGGCGTCCGGCTGGCCTTCGAAGGTCACGAGCGCATGGCGGGTGCGGCCATGGGCGTGCATCAGCAGTTCGCCCGGTTCCCCGACGATGGCCACCGAAACAGGGGCCCGCTTGGCGACGTGCCGGGGACCTGCCGGGTTGACCAGCACGATCCCGAGATCCACGCCGCGGTACAGGATGGCTGCACGCTTGACGAGCTCATCCCACAAGGCATCCGAGTACTCTTCGTCCAACGCGCGGGGAGCCCAGCGGTCTACGGCGCGCCTGACGTCTTCGGTGTGGACGAAGTATTCGATCAGGTTGGAGCTTTCATCCAGGGCTTTGATCTTCATCGGGGAGAGCGGCGGCGGGCCGGCCCGGAAATCGGCCACCAGCTTGGCGTACGCCTCAGGCTTCACCAGCTTGGCGGCGAGCTTGTCCGTGGCCGCGTCCGAGGCCTTCGAGAACCGCTTGATCAGCAGTCCCAGTCCGACCGCGGCTTTTCGCTCCCGCAGGTACAGGTGCGCGGCAAGGTGCCGCGTCTGCCAGCCTTTGCAGAGCGTGGCAGAGTCGGGACCGGCCGCCAGCAGGGTTTCGGCCAGTACTTCTCGGGACGGATCGACGAAATGCATCACTTGTGAAACTAGCACGAGACGCCCGATCATGCGCAGGGGAACCGCCGTAAAAGTGGCCGTTACTTCCCGGGGCGGGGAGGATTGCCGGAAGAATAAGTGTCACCGCGGTGCGGCACCTGTGAGCGCCATCGGCAGGCACTAGACTTGATCTGATGTCTGAGCAGCCTGCCCCCGCCCCCAGCCCAATCTCCAGCCCGGCCACAGCCGGTGCGGCGGAGCACGCCAGCGGGCTTCCGGCCCGGCTCGCTGAGACCCTGAAACGGGACAGCGCCGGCCTCGTGGCCGCCGTCGTGCAGCAATACGACACGGATGAGGTGCTGATGCTGGGGTGGATGGATGATGAGGCACTGCACCGCACCCTGACCAGCGGCCGCGTCACGTTCTACTCCCGCTCCCGGCAGGAGTACTGGCGCAAGGGAGACACGTCCGGCCATGTGCAGTGGGTGAAGTCAGTCGCGATCGACTGCGACGGCGACGCCCTCCTGGTCCGGGTCGATCAGGTCGGCGCCGCCTGCCACACCGGCACCCGGACCTGCTTCGAGGGACGGGACCTCGACGCCGTCGTCGGCCAGGGCGCCTAAGCGCGCCGGCTCCGCGCACCGGCAGCCGGCGGCCCCCGCAGGGGTTCCCAGCGGAATGAACACCCTTGCCGGACGCGTCCGAACGGACCGGCACCCGATTCAGCATTGACAACCTACAGACCACAGACAGAACAGGCGGAAACCACAGCCATGCAGGACCTTGGAATCATCAGCCCGGGCCTGGAAGAGTTCCGTGAACTCGCAGGCCACAGCCGGGTCATCCCCGTCCGGCTCAAGGTCCTCGCCGACTCGGAAACGCCGATCGCGCTGTACCGCAAGCTCGCCCAGGGCCAGCCGGGAACCTTCCTGATGGAGTCGGCGGCGGTCGGCGGCTCCTGGTCCCGGTACTCCTTCATCGGTGCGCGCTCCCGGGCCACCCTGACGACCAAGGATGGCCAAGCACACTGGCTCGGCGAGCCTCCGGTCGGTGTGCCGCGTGACGGCAACCCGGTGGATGCCGTCCGGGACACCGTCGCGGCCCTCCGCACGGATCGCTTCGAAGGCCTTCCGCCCTTTACCTCCGGACTGGTCGGATTCCTTGGCTGGGAAACGGTCCGGCACTGGGAGAAGCTCACCAGCCCGCCCGAAGACGACCTCCAGCTTCCCGAGATGGCGCTCAACCTCGTCACGGACATGGCCGTGCACGACAACGTGGACGGCACCGTGCTGCTGATCGCCAACGCGATCAATTACGACAACAGCACCGAGCGGGTGGACGACGCGTGGCACGACGCCGTCGCCCGGCTCAAGGACCTGCTGGCGAAGATCAGTGCCCCGGTGCAGCAGCCTGTCTCGGTGCTCGACGCGGAAGCCCTGGACTTTGCCTCCAGCGTCCAGGAACGCTGGGACGAATCGGAGTACCTGGCCGCCTTGGACCGGAGCAAGGAAGCGATCATCGACGGCGAGGTCTTCCAGGTGGTGGTCTCCCGCCGGTTCGAAATGGAATGCGGCGCCGATCCGCTGGATGTCTACCGCGTCCTGCGGAACACCAACCCGAGCCCCTACATGTACATCTTCAGCCTGGAGGACGCGGACGGGCGGCAGTACTCAATCGTCGGCTCGTCACCGGAGGCCCTCGTCACGGTCACCGGGGAGGAAGTCATCACCCACCCCATCGCCGGCTCCCGGCCCCGCGGCAAGACCGTCGAGGCGGACAAGGCGCTGGCCGAGGAACTTCTGGCCGACCAGAAGGAACGCGCCGAGCACCTGATGCTCGTGGACCTGTCCCGCAACGACCTGTCCAAGGTCTGCGTTGCCGGGTCCGTGGACGTGACCCAGTTCATGGAGGTGGAGAAGTTCAGCCACATCATGCACCTTGTCTCGACGGTGGTCGGCGAGCTCGCGCCCGCGGCAACGGCCTACGACGTCCTCCGGGCAACCTTCCCGGCCGGTACGCTCTCCGGCGCGCCCAAGCCCCGCGCCCTGCGCCTGCTGGACGAACTTGAACCGCACCGCCGGGGCATTTACGGCGGCGTGGTGGGCTACCTCGACTTCGCCGGGGACCTGGACATGGCGATCGCTATCCG
>JBFGBS010000429.1:0-2797 GCA_041567475.1 Arthrobacter sp. | reverse complement strand
TGCGGCCGACGTGGCCGCACTCCTCGGAGTGGCGCCGGGCCAGGTGCTGGCGGCAGCCGGCGTCACGGGCGTGCAGGTCTATCTGGGCGCCGATTTTGCGACCGGCACCCCGGCCGCGTCCGCCGCCGCGCCGCTGCCGGATGACATCGTCAACCAGACCGCCGGAGACACGGTCTGCCAGCAGGCAAACCCGGCCCTGATCGTCCGCTGACCGGCACCGCGGGCCCGCCCTAGTCACGGCCGGGCCCGCCATAGCACCCGCGTGCATGCGGCGTCCCGGCATGCCGGAGACCGGGGGAGCCGTGATCCGTCCCGGAAGCGTAAGGATTACGCCCTTGTGCCTCTCCGCCGACGGGTCCTTAATGGGTCCTATGAGCAGGGAGCGTTCGGCGACGATTGCAACTGCGGGTCCCTTGGATACCGGGGACGGCCGGCTGGTCCGCGGCGGGCTTTGCGCCCTGCGGGTCGGGGTGGCCCTGATGTGGATCCAGAACGTCGCCTGGAAAGTCCCGCCGGATTTCGGCGAACGCGAAAACACGGGCCTGTATCTCTTCACCCGCTGGGCCGTGGACTTTCCCGTTTTCCCGCCGTTCGCGTGGTTCGTTGAAAACATCGTCCTGACCACGTTCCCGGTGTTCGGCTGGATCACCCTGCTGATGGAAGCCGGACTCGGCGCGTTCCTGCTGATCGGCCTCGCCACCCGGTTCTGGGCCGTCGTCGGCATCGTCCAGTCCCTGGCGATCACCCTCTCGGTCCTGAACGCCCCGCACGAATGGCACTGGGCCTACTACCTCATGATCCTGGCCCACACCGCGATCTTTGCCACCGCGGCCGGACGCGCCTACGGCGTCGACGGTGTCCTCAGGCCGTACTGGGTGGAATCCGGCAGGGGCTTCGAAAAAGTCCTCGCGAGGCTCTCATGACGGCGAACCGGTTCGACCTTCCCGTACTCACCCTGGGCGGCGCCGCGCTCGTGAGCTCCGTGTTCACCTTCTCCAGCGGCGGCCCCGCCCCCGTGGAGTTCATCCACATCCGAGGTGCCGGACTTGCGCTGCTCCTCATCTTCGGGGCGGCCGCGGTTGCCGCCGGCATCCTGCGGCTGCGCCTGCTGGCCATCATCGCCGGGACCGGGCTGGTCCTAGCGGCATTGCTGCAACTCGTGCAGGCCGACCAAAGCGTCAACTGGCTCAGCGGTGACGCCTCCACCGTCGCACTCATGGGCGGGCTGGGGATCGGGCTGTTGGCCGTGACCCTGACACCGCGCCGCCCGGACTCCGTACAGCACGCTCCCACCGCCCAGGACAGGACTCCCCATGACGAATCTGACCGAGCTACTTGAACCCGTGCTGGCCGCGGCCCGCGCCAACGCCCGCGAGGTCGACGGGACGGCGCGGTTTCCCGCCGAAGCCGTCCAGGCCTTGCGCGAGTCCGGATTGCTTGGACTGACCCTCCCGCGGGAAGCCGGCGGCCTCGGCCAAGGCCCGCACGAACTCGTTGAGGTCCTGGGCGCCTTGGCCGGGGCCTGCGGATCCACGGCCATGATCTACCTCATGCATATCAGCGCCGCGATGCCTGTGGCCGCGGCCCCGCCTCCTGGGCTGCCGGGGCTCGTGGCCGATCTGGCTAGCGGCCGTGCCCTGGGTTCGCTCGCCTTTTCCGAAGCCGGGTCGCGGTCGCATTTCTGGGCGCCCGTCTCGCAGGCGCGGCAGAACGGCGGCGGCATCGTCCTGGACGCCAAGAAGAGCTGGGTGACCTCCGCCGGACACGCTGATGTCTATGTCATTTCGACCAAGACCCCCGGGACGGACACGGTGGACCTTTTCGCGGTCCCGGCCGGCGCTCCCGGCGTGGATGTGGCGGGGGACTGGCGGGGTATGGGGCTGCGCGGGAACGCATCGAATCCGATGACCTTTACCGCCGAAGTGCCCGAGGACACCAGGCTGGGCCCGGCGGGCGGCGGCATGGACCTGATGCTGCAGACGGTGCTGCCGTGGTTCAACCTCGGCAACGCGGCCGTCTCCGTGGGGCTCGCCGGCGCCGCCGTCGACGCCGCCGTCCGGCACACCAGCGCCGCACGGCTGGAACACCTCGCCGAGAGCCTCTCGGCACTGCCGACCGTCCGCGCCCGGCTGGCGCGGATGTCGATCGAACTCGCCGTCACGAGAGCGTACCTGCACCAGGCCGCCGACCGCCTGGTCGAGCCCCGCGAAGACACCATGCTGCACGTTCTGGGCGTGAAGGCCGCTGCCAATGACGCCGCCCTGAGCATTACCGACGCGGCGATGCGTGTCTGCGGCGGCGCGGCATTCTCCGAGCACCTGCAGATCGACAGATATTTCCGTGACGCCCGGGCCGGCCACGTGATGGCCCCGACCGCCGACGTCCTCTATGACTTCTACGGCAGGGCCATCACCGGGCAGCCACTCTTTGACAGCCCCGCCGCGACCGTACAGGCGCCGGCATGAATGCCCCGCTCGTGGTCGGCTCGGTCGCCTACACCCCTACCGTGGTGACGATCTGGGAAGGGATCCGGGACTATTTCGCCGGGACCCCGGCGGAACTGGACTTCGTGCTGTTCTCCAACTACGGGCGCCAGGTGGACGCACTGCTTGAGGGCACGATCGATATTGCCTGGAACACCAATCTCGCGTGGGTACGGACCGTCGCCCGGACCCAGGGTGCATGCCGCGCCCTGGCCATGCGGGACACCGACGCGGCCTTCCGGTCCGTCTTCGTGACCCGTGCCGGCACCGCACTGACCGGACTGGAGGACCTCCGCGGCCGGCGGCTGGCCCTG
>JBFGBS010000428.1:0-2802 GCA_041567475.1 Arthrobacter sp. | reverse complement strand
GCCTCCTCATGGATCATGGCCAGCGCGCGGCGCTGGTGGCCCAGCGAGTCGAAGGCGCCGGCCTTGATGAGGGACTCAATGGTGCGCTTGTTGCAGACGACGGCCGGGACCTTCATCAGGTAGTCCTTGAAGGACGTATACGCGCCCTCGCTTTCCCGGGCAGCGACCATGGCCTCGACGGCGTTGACTCCGACGTTGCGGATGGCCCCCATGCCGAAGCGGATGTCATTGCCCACCGGCGTGAAGTTCAGGGCCGACTCGTTGACGTCCGGCGGCAAAACGGTGATGCCCATGCGCCGGCATTCGTTGAGGTAGATGGCTGACTTGTCCTTGTCGTCACCGACCGAGGTGAGCAGGGCGGCCATGTACTCGGGCGCGTAGTGCGCCTTCAGGTACGCCGTCCAATAGGAGATGACGCCGTAGGCGGCCGAGTGCGCCTTGTTGAAGGCGTAGTCGGAGAACGGCAGCAGGATGTCCCAGAGGGTCTTGACCGCCGCCATCGAGTAGCCGTTGTCCTGCATGCCCTGGGAGAACCCGGCGAACTGCTTGTCCAGCTCGGACTTCTTCTTCTTGCCCATGGCACGGCGCAGGATGTCCGCCTGGCCAAGCGAGTAGCCGGCCAGCTTCTGGGCGACGGCCATCACCTGCTCCTGGTACACGATCAGGCCGAACGTACCGCCCAGGATCTCCTTGAGCGGCTCTTCGAGTTCAGGGTGGATCGGGATAACGTCCTGGATTTTGTTCTTGCGCAGGGCGTAGTCGTTGTGGGCGTTGGCGCCCATGGGTCCGGGCCGGTACAGGGCCAGGACGGCCGAGATATCTTCGAAGTTGTCAGGCTTCATCAGCTTCAGGAGCGCGCGCATCGGCCCGCCGTCGAGCTGGAAGACGCCGAGCGTGTCGCCGCGGGCGAGCAATTCGTAGGAAGGTGCATCGTCCAGGGCCAGGGATTCAAGATCCAGGTCGATGCCGCGGTTCATCTTGATGTTTTCGAGGGCGTCGGAAATGATCGTGAGGTTCCGCAGGCCCAGGAAGTCCATTTTGATCAACCCCAGGCCTTCACACGTGGGGTAGTCGAACTGGGTGATGACCTGGCCGTCCTGGAACCGGCGCATGATCGGGATGACGTCGATGATGGGGTCCGAGGACATGATGACGCCGGCCGCATGGACGCCCCACTGGCGTTTGAGCCCTTCGATGCCGAGCGCGGTTTCGAAGACCTTCGCGGCCTCGGGGTCCGTGCTGATGAGCTGCCGGAAGTCCCCTGCCTCGCCGTAGCGCTTGGAGTCGGGATTCTGGATGTCCGCGAGCGGAATGTCCTTGGCCATCACGGCCGGCGGCAGCGCCTTGGTCAACTGCTCGCCCATGCTGAACGGGTAGCCCAGCACCCGGGAGGAATCCTTGAGCGCCTGTTTGGTCTTGATGGTGCCATAGGTCACGATCATGGCCACGCGCTCGTCGCCGTACTTGCGGGTCACATAGTCGATGACCTCCGAGCGGCGGCGGTCATCGAAGTCGACGTCGAAGTCGGGCATCGAGACGCGGTCCGGGTTGAGGAAGCGCTCGAAGATGAGTCCGTGCTGCAGCGGGTCGAGGTCGGTGATGCGCATGGCGTACGCGACCATCGATCCGGCGCCGGAACCACGGCCGGGACCCACCCGGATGCCGTTGTTCTTGGCCCAGTTGATGAAGTCGGCCACCACGAGGAAGTATCCGGGGAACCCCATGGACGTGATGACGCCCAGTTCGTAGTCGGCCTGGGTGCGCACCTTGTCCGGGACGCCGCCCGGGTAGCGGTAGGCGAGGCCGGTGGCGACCTCCTTGACGAGCCAGGACGTTTCGTCCTCGCCGGGCGGGCAGGGAAACCGGGGCATGTAGTTGGCGCCGGTGTTGAATGAGACTTCGCAGCGTTCGGCGATCAGCAGGGTGTTGTCGCAGGCTTCCGGGTGGTCGCGGAAGAGTTCACGCATCTCCTGCGGCGACTTGAGGTAGTAGCCGCTGCCGGAGAAGGCGAAGCGGGAACCGCCGTTGTCGTAGCTGGGCTCCAGCAGCGTGGATCCGGACTGGATGGCGAGCAGGGCCTCGTGGGCTTTGGCGTCGTGCTCGTGCGTGTAGTGGAGGTCGTTGGTGGCAACGAGCGGAAGGTTCAGGTCCTTGGCCAGGCGCAGGAGGTCGCCCGTCACCCGGCGTTCGATGTCGAGCCCGTGGTCCATGAGTTCGCAGAAGTAATTTTCGGCGCCGAAGATGTCACGGAACTCGGCGGCGGCTTCGAGGGCCTCACGGTACTGCCCCAGCCGCAGCCTCGTCTGGACTTCCCCTGACGGGCAGCCGGTCGTAGCGATCAGGCCCTCGGAGTAGGTGTTCAGCAGCTGCCGGTCCAGCCGGGGCCACTTGCCGAAGACGGCATCCAGGGAGGCGATGGACGAGGCACGGAACAGGTTGCGCATGCCGACGTTGTTGTAGCTGAGCAGCGTCATGTGGGTGTACGAGCCGCCGCCGGAGATGTCGTCCTTGCGCTGGTGTTCCTCGCCCCAGCGCACCCTGGTCTTGTCGCCGCGCGCGGTCCCCGGAGTCACATAGGCTTCGACGCCGATGATCGGCTTGATGCCCTGGTCCGTGGCCCGCTTCCAGAAGTCGAAGGCCCCGAAAAGGTAGCCGTGGTCCGTTGTGGCGAGGGCAGGCATACCGAGCCGCTCGGTTTCGTCGAAGAGCTCACCGAGCCGGGCGGCGCCGTCCAGCATGGAGTATTCGGTGTGGTTGTGGAGGTGCACGAACGAACTGTTGCTGGAAGTCACCGCACCATTC
>JBFGBS010000427.1:0-2805 GCA_041567475.1 Arthrobacter sp. | reverse complement strand
GCCGGGTCGCGCAGCGCCCGGAGAGGTCCGCTATGACGCCCTCAGCGGCGAATGGGTCGCCGTCGCCGCCCACCGGCAGGCACGCACGCACCTGCCGCCGGCGGAGCAGTGTCCGATCTGCCCGACCACCCACGCCAACCCGTCCGAAATTCCGGCTCCGGACTATGACGTTGTGGTCTTTGAAAACCGTTTCCCCTCGCTCGGTCCCGTGAGCGGCGCCATCCCGCAAGAGCCCGGCTGGGGAACCACCTCCCCGGCGTCCGGCCGTTGCGAAGTGGTGGCCTTCACCCCCAGCCACACAGGAACCTTCGCCGCGCTCGGCTGGACCCGCGCCCGGACCGTCATCGAGGCCTGGGCCCAGCGGACGGAAGCGCTCAGCTCGCTGCCCGGCATCGAGCACGTCTTCCCGTTCGAGAACCGTGGCGCCGAGATCGGCGTCACGCTGCACCACCCGCATGGCCAGATCTACGCCTACCCCTACCTCCCGCCGCGCTCGTCAGCCATCGCCGCCGCCGCCGGGGCCCACTGGGACGCCACCGGCGGCACGCAATCACTCTCCTCCGCGCTCCTGTCCGCGGAGCGGAACGACGGACGACGCATGGTGCTCGAAGGGGAACACTTCAGCGCCTACGTGCCGTTCGCCGCCCGCTGGCCTCTCGAAGTCCATCTGGTTCCGCACCGCCAGGTCCCCGACCTGGCGGCCCTGACCGGACCCGAACGCGACGAACTGGCACACGTGTACCCGGAGCTCCTGAGCCGCCTGGACGCGCTCTACCCCACGGAGACCCCGTACATCGCCGCCTGGCACCAGGCACCGGTGAACCCGGCGCTGCGCCGGGCCGGACATCTTCACCTGCAGCTTTCCTCACCACGCCGCGCCGCCGACAAGCTCAAGTTCCTGGCCGGTTCGGAAGCCGCCGTGGGCGCCTTCATCAATGACACCACCCCCGAATCCGTCGCGGAACGGCTGCGAGCAGTAGCCGCGGTCGGTTCCCCAGCCAGCACCCCGGAAGGCGCCCCAGCTTGAACACGACCACCACCGGCGCGCAGCCGGCACAGCTCATCGAACGCTTCGAAACAGCCTTCGGGTCCCGCCCCGACGGCATCTGGCAGGCCCCGGGCCGGGTGAACCTGATCGGCGAACACACGGACTACAACGAAGGCTTCGTCCTGCCGTTCGCCATCGACAAGACCGCCAAGACCGTGGTCCGCCGCCGTGCCGACACCTCGGTCCGGCTGCTCTCCACCTTCGGGAACGAGGGCATCGTCGAGGCCGACGCGCGGACGTTGGCTCCCGGCACGGCGTCCGGCTGGACCAAATACCCGCTGGGCGTCGTCTGGGCCCTGCAGCAGCACGGTATTGACGTCCCGGGCTTCGATCTCCTGCTCGACTCGGACGTCCCGCCCGGCGCGGGGCTCTCCTCCTCGCACGCCATTGAATGCGCCGTCATCACGGCCCTCAACGACCTCACGGGTGCGGAACTCACCGCCGAAGAAATGGTCCTGCTCACCCAACGTGCCGAAAACGACTTTGTCGGCGCCCCGACCGGCATCATGGACCAGTCCGCTTCGCTGCGCGGATCCGAGGGCCACGCCGTCTTCCTCGACTGCCGCGACCAGTCGGTCCGACTGGTCCCGTTCGAGGCCCGGGAGGCCGGGCTCGTCCTGCTGGTCATCGACACCAGGGTCGAACACTCACACGCCGACGGCGGCTACGCGTCCCGCCGGGCCGCATGTGAGCGGGGCGCCCACCTCCTGGGCGCGGCGTCCCTGCGCGACGTCGGGACGGCAGACCTTGAACGGGCCGGTCAGCTGCTGGACGCCGTGACGTTCCGCCGGGTGCGCCATGTGGTCACCGAGAACGAACGGGTCCTGCAGACCGCCGAGATCCTCGGCACCGCCGGGCCTGCGCACATCGGCGCGCTGCTGGACGCGAGCCACGTCTCCATGCGCGACGACTTCGAGATCTCCTGCCCGGAACTTGACCTCGCCGTGGACACGGCCCGGACGAACGGAGCGATCGGTGCCCGGATGACCGGAGGCGGTTTTGGCGGTTCGGCGATTGCGCTGACCCCCGTGGGGGACGAGCAGCGGGTCCGCGACGCCGTCACCCGGGCCTTCGGCGCCGCCGGCTTCACCGCGCCCGGGATCTTCACGGTCACCCCGGCTGCCGGCGCCAGGCGCCTCGGCTAGGCAGCACCCCGCCGCGCCCCGCGGCCATACTTTTGAGGAAACGCACGATGAGAATTCTGGTTACCGGCGGCACCGGGTATATCGGCTCGCACACGGTCCTGGCCCTGCAGGAGGACGGCCACGACGTGGTTGTCATCGACAACCTGGTGAACTCCAGCGAGGAGTCCCTGCGCCGGGTCGCGGAACTCACGGGAACTGCGGCGACGTTTCACCGGGTGGACCTGCTGGACGAGTCCGCCGTCGACGCCGTTTTCACGCAACGCCCGATCGACGCCGTCGTCCATTTCGCCGGGCTGAAGGCGGTCGGCGAGTCCGTCCGCGAACCGCTTCGGTACTACCACAACAACCTCGTCGGGACACTGAACCTGCTCCGGGTGATGGACCGGCACGGCGTCCGCTCGCTCGTCTTCAGCTCGTCAGCCACCGTCTACGGAGAACACAACCTGGTTCCGTACATGGAGAAGATGGAGATCGGCGCCAACAACCCGTATGGCCGGACCAAGGAACACCTCGAGGACATACTCTCCGATCTGGGCGCAGCCGACGCCCGCTGGCGCATCGCGCTGCTGCGGTACTTCAACCCGGTGGGCGCCCACCCCTCGGGCCGGATCG
>JBFGBS010000426.1:0-2813 GCA_041567475.1 Arthrobacter sp. | reverse complement strand
CTCGCCCCGACAAAAGCCGCGGAGCCGCCGAAGCCCGGCAGGTCCGGCATGATCAGGCGCATCCCGGGCAGCCGGTCGGCCACCCGGAGTAGGCCGTGATGGTCGCCGCGGAAGCCGTGGATGACCAGGATGGTCCGGGTCTCCGGGGTCACCCGGACCGGCTCATACGTCCAGTAGGCAACGCGGCCGCCGGCCAGGTCGAGGGCAGCAGAACGGGTCCGGGCGTCGAGTCCGCTGCTGAACAGGGGCGCGGGGGAGGACGTAGTGTCCACGGGGTCCATGCGGTGGCTTCCTAGTTGACGTTGTCGGGGTGGGAGCCGGACCGGAAACCGCGCTCCAGGGCTGCGAGTTCCGTCATGTCGCGGTCCGAGAGCTCGAATCCGAAGACGTTGTGGTTCTCGCGGATACGGTCGGACGAGCTCGCCTTCGGGATTGCGATATTACCCAGCTGAAGGTGCCAGCGGAGGATGATCTGCGCCGCGGTCCGGTCGTGTTCGGCGGCGAGGGCGAGGATGACCGGGTCCTTCAGGACCTGGCCGCGGCCGAGCGGGCTCCACGCCTCGGTGCGGATGCCGAGCTGTTCGTGCTTCTCCCGCAGTGCGGCCTGCTGGAGCCAGGGATGGAGTTCAATCTGGTTCACGGCGGGCACGACTTCGGCAGTGTCCAGCAGCCGGTCCAGATGCTCCGGCTGGAAGTTGGAGACGCCGATGGCGCGGACCTTGCCCTCGCGGTACAGCGTTTCCAGGGCGCGGTAGGTCTCCCGGAACAGTCCGCGCTTCGCACACGGCCAGTGGATCAGGTACAGGTCGATGTACTCCAGGCCGAGCTTGGCGATCGAGGTATCGAACGCGCGCAGCGTCGCCTCGTAGCCGTGATCCTCGTTCCACACCTTGGTGGTGATGAAGAGGTCTTCGCGGGAGACGAACGGTGCGGATTCCCCGGGCCCGCGGCCCGTTCCGTCGAATCCTGCCAGGGCCCCGATGCCCCGGCCGACCCCCGTTTCGTTACCGTACATGGCCGCCGTGTCGAAGTGCCGGTAGCCGGCCTCGACCGCCATCGTCACGAGGCCGGCGGCGTCCGCGGGCGGGACCTTGTATAACCCGAAGCCCAGCCGGTCGATCAGCACGCCGTTGTTCAGGGCCAGCCGCGGGGAGATTCTCATAGCACTGACTTTACCCATTGACGCAGGCCTGCGGGTCGCGCGTCCTCTGGGTCGGGCCCGGACGGCGGCTCAGGAGGCGCCGTTGAAACTCACCAGGCGGCGGGCACTGGCCTCGTCGAGGATGAGGTCGGTGGCCAGCCCGGCGGCGAGGGCGCCGCGGAGCCCGTTGATCTTCGAGGCACCGGAGATCACGCAGATGCGCCGCCGGACCTGCCGGAGCTGGGCCAGGTCCGGGCCGGTGGACCGTTCGTTCAACGTGATGCCGTCCGAGGAGCCGTCGGCCCGGAAGAACACGGTGGCGACGTCCCCCACGACGTCGGACGTGGCCAGCGTCGCGAGGTCGTCCTCGTCAAGGTAGCCGCCGGCGTAGACGTGGCTCGGGTAATCGGCATCGACCGATCCGACACCGAAGATGGCGATGCTCATCCGGGACTGCAGGGCCAGGACGCGTTGCACGCTGCGTTCATTCCACATGGCCGTTTTGGTCGACGCATGGTCGAAGAACGCGGGGACGGGGAACTGCTCGACCCGGGCACCGTAGGCGCTGCCGAAGCGCCGCATGATGTCGGAGGCGTAGGTGATGCCGGTCGTCTGCATGTTCCCGGCCCCGTTGAGCTGCACGACCACGCTGTCATGGGTGATCTTGCGGGTCAGGTGCCGGCTCACGGCGCTCAGCGTGGATCCCCACGCGACGCCGATGATGGCGTTGGAATCGACCAGCGGGCCGATGGTCCGGGCGGCCTGCATCGCCACGCGGTCCAGCGTTTCGGCCTCATTGAGGGTGTCGACAACCGGAACGACGTGCACATCGACCTTGTACTGGGCGCGGATGATGCGCTCCAGTTCGGGCCCGGTGTCGAGCGGGCTCCGGATCTGGATCTGGACGAGGCCGGATTCCCGCGCCGCTGACAGCAATCTCGATACCGTGGACCGGGAGGTCCGCAATTCCCGTGCGATCGCGTCCATGGTCAGGTCCTGGAGGTAATAGAGCTGGGCGGCCCGGAGGGCGTCGGACTGGCGTGAAGGTGTCATTTCATTTCCGTCCTGCACGTTTGTGCATAGTGCTTGACTCCATTTTCCAATACTCCGAACAATAGTGGTGAACGGCGTCACGCAATAGAGTGTGCCGCATAGGACCAAACCCAAGGGAGTTGTTTTGGGACAGCAGGATTCATCCTCCACGCAGGGCCCGGCCGCCGAGCGCGCATCGGTCGGGAAACTGCGGGCGCGGCGCCGGGCACAGGTGCTGATCGTCGGCGGCGGCATCAACGGAGTCGGTACGTTCCGGGATCTCGCCCTGCAGGGGGTGGATGTGGCGCTCGTGGAACGCGGCGACTACTGCCAGGGTGCCAGCGGCGCTTCGTCCCACATGATCCACGGCGGCATCCGCTACCTCGAAAACGGTGAGTTCCGCCTGGTCCAGGAATCCGTCGTCGAGCGCAACCGGCTCCTGCGCATCGCGCCGCACTACGTCAAGCCGCTGCAGACCACCATTCCCATCTTCAGCACTTTTTCCGGCGTCCTGTCAGCGCCGCTGCGTTTCCTGACCCACAAGCAGCAGGGCAAGCCCAAGGAACGCGGTGCGTTCCTGATCAAGCTGGGCCTCAGCATCTACGACTTCTTCTCCCGCGACGGCGGCACCGTGCCCCGG
>JBFGBS010000425.1:0-2820 GCA_041567475.1 Arthrobacter sp. | reverse complement strand
GGGGAACTGATCCGGGCCGCCCTGGACGCCGGCTGCCGCAGGATCATTCTCGGCGTCGGCGGAAGCGCCAATACCGACGGCGGCGCCGGAATGCTGCAGGGTCTCGGTGCGCGCTTCATCGACGCGGACGGAAAAGAACTCCCGGCCGGCGGGGCCGCCCTGGCCCGGCTGCACTGGATCGACTTCGCCGATTTCGATCCCCGGCTGGAGGAAGCCCGCTTTGTGCTGGCCAGCGACGTGGACAACCCCCTGCTGGGCCCGGACGGTGCCGCGGCCGTGTTCGGCCCGCAAAAGGGCGCCTCCCGCGAGGACGTCGGCAGGCTCGACGCCGCCTTGGAAAACTACGTGGACGTGCTCGGCCAGGAACTGGGCTCCCGGGCCCTGAAGGCCGCGGCGGCCCCGGGCGCCGGGGCCGCCGGCGGGGTCGGCTATGCCGCCATCGCGGTCCTGGCGGCCTCCCGCCGGCCCGGCATCGACGTCGTCCTCGAATTCACCGATCTCGCCCACCGGCTCGCCGGCGCGGACCTCGTGATCACCGGCGAAGGCAGCCTGGACGAACAAAGCCTGCTCGGCAAGACCCCCATGGGCGTCGCGCGGGCGGCAGCACTGGCCGGCGTCCCGGTCATCGCCGTCTGCGGCCGCACCACGCTGACGGCCGGACAGTTGCGCGACGCCGGTTTTCAGGCCACGTTTGCCTTGACGGATATCGAAGCAGACGCGGAGACCTGTATGACGGAAGCCGGCCGCCTCCTTGAACAACTCGGCACCATGATCGGCGGCCAGCTCGGCCCCGGCTCAACCTGGTTCCGCCCCACAAAAACCACATCCTCGAAGGAGTACCTCAATGCCTGAAGAACGCTATGACCTGGTGGTCCGTGGCCGGCGCGTGTTGACGACGGCCGGGATCGCGGCGCGTGAAGTCGGGATCCGTGGCGGCAAGATCGTCGCGATCGAACCGCTGGGCAACGCCCTGACCGGCGCGGAGACCATTGACCTCGCCGATGACGAGACGATGATCCCGGGCCTGGTCGATACCCACGTCCACGTCAACGAACCGGGCCGGACGGAGTGGGAAGGGTTCGCCTCCGCGACCCGCGCCGCCGCCGCCGGGGGCGTCACCACAATCATCGACATGCCGCTGAACTCGGTCCCGCCCACCACCACAGTAGAGAACCTCAAACTCAAGCGCGAGGTCGCCGCGGACCAGGCGTTCGTGGATGTCGGGTTCTGGGGCGGGGCGATCCCGGGAAACCTCGCGGACCTCCGGCCCCTGCACGACGAGGGCGTCTTCGGGTTCAAGTGTTTCCTGTTGCACTCGGGGGTGGATGAATTCCCGCACTTGGACGCCGATGAGATGGAAGCCGACATGGCCGAGCTGAAGTCCTTCGACTCGCTAATGATCGTCCACGCCGAAGATTCCCACGCGATCGACCGCGCCCCGCACCCCGGCGGGGACCACTACGCGACCTTCCTCTCCTCCCGCCCGCGCGGGGCCGAGAACAAGGCCATCGCCGAAGTCATCGAACGCGCCCGCTGGACCGGGGCGAGGGCGCACATCCTGCACTTGTCCTCCTCGGACGCGCTACCGATGATCGCCTCGGCCAAACGCGACGGCGTGCATCTGACGGTGGAGACCTGCCCGCACTATCTGACCCTGATGGCCGAGGAAATCCCCGACGGCGCCACCGCCTACAAATGCTGCCCGCCGATCCGGGAAGCCTCGAACCGGGAACTGCTCTGGAAGGGCCTGCAGGAGGGCACCATCGACTGCATCGTCTCGGACCACTCACCTTCGACCCTGGATCTGAAAGACCTCGAGAACGGCGACTTCGCCGTCGCTTGGGGCGGCGTGTCCTCCCTGCAGCTCGGGCTCTCCCTGATCTGGACCGAAGCCAGGCACCGCGGGATCACCCTGGAACAGGTCGTCTCCTGGATGGCCGCCAAACCCGCCGAACTCGCCCGCCTGAGCACCAAGGGTCAGCTCGCCCTCGGCTACGACGCGGATTTCGCCATCTTCGCCCCCGACGACGCCTACGTCGTGGACGTGTCCAAGCTCCAGCACAAGAACCCCATCACCCCTTACGACGGCAAAGCGCTTTCCGGCGTCGTCCGCAAGACCTACCTCCGCGGCCAGGAAATCAACCACCACACCCCCCGCGGCACCCTCCTGCGCCGCGGCGGCGTCTAGCCCGCACCGCCGTGGCTGTCCAAGCCCACGCACCCGCTCCGGTGGCAGCCGCGGCCCGGCGCCCGCGGGCGGTGCTGCACCGTCCGGGTGCAAGACTCGAGCCCAGGGGCCTGGCGATCTGGGTTGAATCCTCCCGCGCGGACGAGGCAGCCATGGTTCATGCGGCCGGGGTGTTGCTGGCGCGCGTATTGAGAATTGTTCCGGAGGCGGAAGTCCACCATTGGCCCGCCTCCGGAACAGCCCAACCCGGAAACGCGGGGGAGGACGGTGCCGGCCTCCCGCCCCGGTCCGGTTCCGGTCCCCGGACCGTGGCCGTGGACCTTGCCACCGATTCGGTGCTGGTCGACAATCACCGGGTGCCGCTGACCGGCGTCGAATTCAGGCTCCTGCGCTATCTGGTGGAAAATTGCTCCCGGCCGGTAGCCCGCACCGAACTCCAGGACTTCCTGGAGTCACTGGAGTTCCCGGGATGCGCCCCGCGCTCCATTGACGTGTATGTGGCCCGCGTGCGCCGGAAGCTGGGCGGAGCCAGATACACGATCGCCACGATCCGCGGCGGCGGCTACCAATTCATCCCCGGCCCCTACGCCAAAGTGCGCGGACCTGCCGAATATTCCATCTAAGCCACTCCT
>JBFGBS010000424.1:0-2824 GCA_041567475.1 Arthrobacter sp. | reverse complement strand
TGCAACGAATGAGGAGGACTCAATGTTTGGGAACGAACACAGCGACACCGGTGATGGATTCGGCACGGGTGGAGTGAAAGCTTCGGAGACCACGTCCATCAATCTCACTCCGGTCCGCGACGAGCCAACGTTCACCCCGCAACTCTCTCCGGAGGAGCGGGCCGCGGTGGAAGCCCTCCCGTTCCGCTCGGCCCTGCTGGTGGCCCACAGCGGCCCCAACAGCGGCGCCCGTTTCCTCCTGGACTCGGACGTCACCACGGCGGGCCGGCACCCGGACGCGGACATCTTCCTAGACGATGTCACGGTCTCCCGCCGCCACGTTGAATTCCGCCGCACGGCACACAGCTTCGAGGTGGTGGACACCGGCAGCCTCAACGGTACCTATGTCAATCACGACCGGGTCGACGGAGTGGAACTGAAATCCGGAAATGAAGTCCAGATCGGCAAGTTCCGTCTTACCTTCTACCTGAGCCCTGCCCGCGCAGCAGGCAGCGTCTGATTTAGGGGTAGTTGCCTGTGGCCATGGCACAAGCGGAACGGCGCGGACCCCGGGTGCTCAACATCGGGGAAGTCCTGGCTCAGCTGAGCGACGACTTCCCCAGCATGACCGCGTCGAAAATCCGGTTCCTTGAGGAAAAGGGCCTCATCAACCCCCGACGCACGCCTGCCGGGTACCGGCAGTACGCGGACAGCGATGTGGAACGGCTGCGTTTTATCCTCGCCCTCCAGCGCGACCAGTACCTGCCGCTGAAGGTCATCAAGGACTACCTCGACGCGATCGACCGCGGCGAGCGGCCCGAACACCTGCCTGCGGGAGTCTCCGTCAGCCCGCGGGCGGTGTCCGAGGAACTCGCCTCGGAGTTGCATAACCGCGTGCGCCGGCTCAGCGCGGACGAGCTCCGGGCAGAGTCGGGCGCGAGCGTTGCGTTGCTTGAGGCCCTGCTGAGTTATGGACTCGTGAGCGAAGCCAACGGCAGCTTCGATGAACACGCCCTGCAGGTTGCCTGCGCGTGCGTGCAACTGGAGGGCCATGGCCTGGAGCCACGGCACCTGCGGCCGTTCCAGGCCGCCGCGGACCGCGAATTCGGACTCGTGGAACGCGCCGTGGCCACCCTGACGTCGCGGAAGGACGCGGCTTCCCGGGCCCGCGCCGCCGAGACCGCGCGGGAAATCAGCGACCTCTGCCTGTCGTTGCACCAGGCGCTGGTCCACGACCGCATCGCAAGGATGGACAGCTGATGATTGAAGTGGAGATCGTGGGCGTACGGATTGAATTACCGTCCAACCAGCCCCTCGTCCTGCTGAAGGAGATTCGAGGGGAACGCCACGTGCCGATCTGGATCGGCACGCCGGAAGCATCCGCTATTGCGTTGGCACAGCAGGGAGTGGTGCCGCCCAGGCCGATGACGCATGACCTGTTGATCGACGTCGTCGAATCGCTGGGACATTCCATCGTGAGCGTCAACATCGCCGCCGTGGAGGACAACATTTTCTACGGCCAGCTGCAGTTCGAAAACGGCACCACGGTCAGCTCCCGTGCCTCGGATGCGCTGGCCCTTGCCCTGCGGGCCAAATGCAGGATCTGGTGTGCCGACGCCGTGATGGATGAAGCCGGCGTCCGGATCACCGAACACGATGAGGGCGAGGACACCCATACCGGGCCCGCCGTCGACGAAGAGGGTGAGCTGCGGCGGTTCCGGGAATTCCTGGACGACGTCGAGCCTGAAGATTTCGCCGGCTGAGCGACGCCGCTCGGGGCCAGACTCCACCGTCGATACCGCGGTGGAACTTTCGACACGCCCTAATAATAGGGCGAACGTCTTTGACCTTGGGCGCCGTCAGGCCTAACGTCGAAGGTACAAGTTCCCATTGCACGCGGCAGCCGGGTACGTCACACTGGAAAGTGCGGCCCGGCTGAATTACACGGATGAATTTCCAGTACGCTGTCGCAGAAGCAGTAGCCTGGCCGCCGCCGCAATACTCAGGGGAACTCACGACAAGGAGGGTCCACGTGAGTCCGAAAGGCGAAACTGGCGAGCTCAAACAGACCACTGCGGCTGGTGTTGCTGTCCCGGCCAGCGGTGCCCAAGGCCTGCTGTTCACCGAGGATCTTCCTGTCCTGGACGAGGACGCGGGCTACCGCGGCCCCACCGCCTGCAAAGCTGCCGGGATCACCTACCGGCAATTGGATTACTGGGCCCGCACCGGGCTCGTGGAGCCGGCGGTCCGCGGAGCGGCCGGTTCCGGCTCGCAGCGGCTCTACGGATTCCGCGACATCCTCGTCCTCAAAGTCGTCAAACGCCTCCTGGATACCGGGGTCTCCCTGCAGCAGATCCGGAGCGCCGTCGAACACCTGAGGGAGCGCGGGGTCGAAGACCTGGCGCAAATCACGCTGATGAGCGACGGCGCCAGCGTCTATGAGTGTACGTCGGCCGATGAAGTCATTGATCTGGTCCAGGGCGGCCAGGGCGTTTTTGGGATCGCCGTCGGCCGGGTCTGGCGTGAGGTTGAGGGCAGCCTCGCCGCGCTTCCGAGCGAGCACGCTTCGGAGCATCCCTTTCCCGACGACGAACTCAGCAAGCGCCGGGCCACCCGGAAGACCGGCTAGCCCGGAACCTCAGAACTGACAAGGCCGCAGGCCGCCACCCGTACCGGGTGGCGGCCTGCGGCATGCCGTGCGATCCGCCCGGGCAGAGTCCTCAGCGCAGGCCGCGATCGCGGCGGGCACCGGAGCGCGGACCGCTGGTGGTCTTGAGCAGGTTGGCCAGCAGCGCATCAAACAAGGACGCGGCGTTCTTTGCGGAGTCGCCGGGCCAGTGGTGGA
>JBFGBS010000423.1:0-2825 GCA_041567475.1 Arthrobacter sp. | reverse complement strand
CCCCGCGGGTGGACATCCTCGGCGTCCATCACTCGGCGCCGGAAGCCATGATCCGCGAAATGGTCGCCTCCGGGAAACCCGTGGCCGCCTGGGAAGTGCATCGGCGCAGCGAGCACGCCCACCTCCTGAAGCTCGGGGTGAAGGGCTTCATCTGCTCCAACATCCGCAACGTCCTGCACCTGGATGAGCCGCACGCGGAAGACAGCTTCGCCGACGGGCGCCGGGGAACCGGCGATCTGCCCTGGGCCGCCGACGCCGTCTGGGACGAGCAGCCCGCCTTTGTGGACGGGGCGGTCCGCATCTCAAGCGAGAAGACGTCCGGTTACGTGCTCGGGTCCATGGCCGGCTCCGTCGATGCCCCGGAGTGGGAACTCGCGTTCGAGCTCCGCTGGCCGGAGCGGATCCCGGCCGGTCCGGACGGAGCAGGAGTGGCGTTCGGCCAGGACGGGGACGGGCCCTACCGTGCCGGTGACCCCCGTTCTGTGGCCGGGTATCACCTCGATTTCACCGCCGACGGCACCATGACGCTCTACCGTCAGGACGGCGGCTCATCGCCTGCAGTCAGCCTGGCCCACACGGCCAGCCCGGCACCCAATGCCGGCGAGTGGATTTCTTTTGTCGTCTCCATAAGCCCTGGCCGGATCGCGGCCCGGCGCGCAGGCGACGGAACCCAGAATTGGACGGCGGAGTCCGACGACGTCCGGTACGGGGGCGCCTGGCACTCCCTGCTGAAGAATTACATCGCCGGACCGGCCGTCGAATTCCGGCGTGTCCGGCTCACGGGACTGACCGCAAAGGACAGCTGTTCAACCGTGGAATAATTAGGGTGAATCTGTGTGACGTATTTCCCCCTGCCCTGACAGGCCGGCGGGATCATGCGCCCCAGCGAACGCCGATCCAGGAGTTTTCCCATGGTTGCCACCCCAGCACATCTCCGCAGCTCCGCCGCGGCGCTTGGAAATGACGAGGTGCTGCGGATCCGCAACGACTTCCCGATTCTGCAACAGACCGTCAACGGCAGGCCGCTCGTCTACTTGGATTCCGGCGCCACCTCGCAGAACCCGCTCAGCGTGCTGGAAGCCGAACAGGAATTCTACGAGCAACGCAACTCCGCCGTGCACCGCGGAGCCCACCACCTCGCCGTCGAGGCCACCGAAGTGTTCGAGGACGCCCGGGAAACCGTGGCGGAGTTCATCGGCGCCGCGAGCGATGAACTCATCTGGACCTCCAACGCCACCGAGGGGCTGAACCTGCTCAGCTATTCCTTCCTCAACGCCTCCCTGCCCGGCGCCGCGCCGGAGGCCGCCAGGTTTGCGCTGGCGGCCGGCGACGAAGTCGTCGTGACGGAGATGGAGCATCACGCCAACCTGATCCCGTGGCAGCAGCTGACCGAACGCACCGGGGCGAGCCTGAAGTTCATTCCAGTCGATGACCGCGGAAACCTGGACCTCGACGAGGCCGCCCGCATCATCGGACCCCGCACCCGGATCGTGGCCTTCACCCACGCCTCCAACGTCCTCGGCACCATCAACCCCGTCGCGACCCTGGTGGGCCTGGCCCGGGCCGTGGGCGCCCTCGTGGTGCTGGACGCGTGCCAGTCCGCCCCGCACCTGCCCTTGGACGTCAAGGCGCTGGACGTGGATTTCGCGGTCTTCTCCGGACACAAGATGCTGGCGCCGACCGGAATCGGCGGACTTTACGGCCGCTCGGAGCTCCTTAACGCCATGCCCCCCTTCCTGACCGGCGGCTCCATGATCACCACTGTCACCATGGACCGGGCGGCGTTCCTGCCCAGCCCGCAGCGTTTCGAGGCCGGGACCCAGCGCATTTCGCAGGCCGTGGCCCTGGCCGCCGCGGCGAACTACCTGAGCGAGACCGGACTGGCCCGCATCCATGCGTGGGAAGCCGAGCTGGGCCAGCGCCTCGTCGAAGGACTGGAAGCCCTGCCGGGGATCCGGGTCCTGGGCCCGGCCGCGGGCCAGGAGCGGATCGGCCTGGCCTCGTTCGACGTCGACGGCGTGCACGCCCACGACGTCGGGCAGTTCCTGGACAGCCGGGGGATCGCCGTGCGGGTGGGCCACCACTGTGCCCAGCCGCTGCACCGCCGGCTCGGGCTCACCGCGACGACGCGGGCCAGTACCTACCTCTACAACACCACGGATGACGTGGACGCCTTCCTCGACGCCGTTGCCGGCGTCCGCAGTTACTTCCAAGCCTAAGGACAGCACTTCATGAGTCTTGACCAGCTATATCAGCAGATTATTCTGGAGCATTCCAAGGCCCGGCACGGCAGCGGCCTGGCCGGGGCCGCGGCGCCCGAGGGCACAACCACCGGACAGTCACATCAGCTCAACCCGGTCTGTGGCGATGAAATCACGCTCCGGGTTGCGGTGTCCGGCGGTAGCGTCAGCGAACTGCGCTGGGACGGCGACGGCTGTTCCATCTCAATGGCCTCCGCCTCGGTCCTGACCGATCTCGCCGAAGGAATGTCCGCGGAGGAGCTCCGCGTGGTCATCGACAGCTTCCGCGAAGTGCTCCGCTCCCGTGGCAAGGTCGCCGCGGATCCGGAGATTCTGGGCGATGCCGCCGCGTTCGAAGGGGTGGCCCGCTACGCTGCCCGGGTCAAATGCGCCATGCTGTCCTGGGTCGCAGCCGAGGACGCCCTCGGCCAGGCGCTGTCCGGCAGCCGCTGACCTGCTAGAGGACCGACCGGGCACTCCCGGTCAGGGCGATGCCGGGAGGTTCAGGGCCGGCCAAGGCCCTTGTACGTCCAACCTGCCGCGCGCCACTTCGCCGGATCCAGCACGTTGCGTCCGTCCAGGATG
>JBFGBS010000422.1:0-2827 GCA_041567475.1 Arthrobacter sp. | reverse complement strand
CGCCCGGCACGTGCGGGAGGCCGACGTTGCCGTCCGGATCGGCCCGGCCGCGGCCACCGAGAGCTACCTCAAGATCGAAGCCATCCTCCAGGCCTGCCGCGACACCGGTGCCGAAGCCGTCCACCCCGGCTACGGCTTCCTGAGCGAGAACGCCGACTTCGCCCGCGCCCTGGCCGCCGCTGGCATCACCTTCATCGGCCCCGGCGTGGACTCCCTGAATGTCATGGGGGACAAGATCCGCTCCAAAAACCACGTCTCCGGCTACGGCGTCCCGGTGGTGCCCGGCATCGCCGAGCCAGGCATGACCGACGCGCAGCTGATCGAGGCGGCGCCCGGCGTGGGCTTCCCGCTGCTGATCAAGCCTTCCGCCGGCGGCGGCGGCAAGGGCATGCACAGCGTTGAAGACCCGGCGGAGCTGGCCGCCACGCTGGCCACTGCCCGGCGCGTCGCGGCCAGCGCCTTCGGCGACGACACCCTCTTCCTGGAACGGCTCGTCACGGCGCCGCGGCACATCGAGGTGCAGGTCCTGGCGGACAACCACGGCAACGTCATCCACCTGGGGGAGCGTGAATGCTCGCTGCAGCGCCGGCACCAGAAGGTCATCGAGGAGGCCCCGTCGCCGCTGCTGGAATCACTGCCCGACGGCGCCGCCATCCGCGCCCGGCTCGGCGAGGCCGCCTGCAACGCCGCCCGCAGCGTCAACTACGCCGGCGCCGGCACCGTGGAGTTCCTGGTCTCCGACACCGCCCCGGACGAGTTTTTCTTTATGGAGATGAACACCCGGCTCCAGGTCGAACACCCCGTCACGGAGATGGTCACGGGCATAGACCTGGTCGAATGGCAGGTCCGGATCGCCGCCGGCGAAGAGCTCACCGTCGCCCAGGACGATCTCGCCCTGACCGGACATGCCGTGGAAGCCCGAATCTACGCCGAACTCCCCGAACAAAACTTCCTGCCCTCCACCGGCACCGTGCAACTGCTCCGGGAACTGCCCGGTCCCGCACAGCGGCCCGGCGCCCCGGCCCGCATCGAGGTGGAGACCTCCGGCGGCCGCATCCGGGTCGATTCCGCCCTGGTTGAAGGCCTGGAGCTCTCCGCCAACTACGATCCGATGATCGCCAAGGTCATCGCCTGGGGTCAGGACCGCGCCGCGGCCCTGGACACCCTCGATGACGCGCTCGCCGGATACACCGCGCTCGGGATCGACACCAACGTCGAGTACCTGCGGCTGCTGATCAACGATGCCGACGTCCGCGCCGGCCACCTCGACACCGGACTCATTGAACGCAAAATGCCGGAGTTCGGCTTCCGCCGCGTCGACGACGCAGAGCTGGTCGCCGCCGCCCTGTTCGTCCTGGCCCGGCAACTGCAGGACGAAACCACCCCGGCCGCGCCGGGCCCGTGGCAGCGGCGGGACGGCTGGCGCCTCGGCAGGCAGGCCCCTCGCCGGGTCAGCCTGGGCACACCCGACGGCGGCGTGGCCACCGTGGCCGTCACCACGCCCGCGCCCGCTCCGGGTTCCCCGGTGCCGCCGGGAGCCCGCCCGCTGACCGTTTCCGTGGACGGCGGACCGGAGCGGACGGCATCGCTGCACCACGAATCCCGCAGGCAGGTGGTGCTCAGCCTGGCCGGGGACACCCGGGCCTACACCATCGCCCCCCTGTTCGAGGGCCCCGCCGCCCCGACCCCGAGCCACCCGGAGGCGGGCATACCGACCGGTCTCTTCCTCGGTAATGAGGGGTGGTCCTGCCGGCTGGAGGTGCTGACCCGGGAGACCCGGCTCGCCCGGCTGCTCGCCGCCGTCGAACGCGTTGAAGGAGAGGCGGACCCGGCGGTGCGCTCGCCGATGCCCGGCACCGTGGTCTCGGTCCCCGTCGCGAGCGGCGACACCGTCCAGGCGGGCCAGGTGCTGCTCTCGGTCGAGGCGATGAAGATGGAGCACCAACTCCTGGCGCCCCTGGCCGGCACCGTCCACCTCAGTCTCAGCCTGAGCCCCGGCGATCTGGTCGCCGCCGGCCAGGTCCTCGCCACCATCCACCCCGAATCAACCCGCCCCGCAGCAGATGCAGTTTCGACGAAGGAGTCACCCGATGCCCAACTTTGAACTCAGTGAGGAATACCAGGACCTCAGCGACTCCGTCCGCGAATTCGCCGACGAGGTCGTGGCCCCGGTCTCCGCCAAACACGACGAAGAGCACAGCTTCCCCTACGAAATCGTCGCCCAGATGGCGGAGATGGGCCTCTTCGGCCTGCCCTTCCCGGAGGAATTCGGCGGCATGGGCGGGGACTACTTCGCCCTCGCCCTCGCGCTCGAGCAGCTCGGCCGGGTGGACCAGTCGGTCGCCATCACCCTCGAGGCCGGGGTCTCCCTCGGCGCCATGCCGATCCACCGCTTCGGCACCGAGGCCCAAAAACAGGAATGGCTTCCCCTGCTGGCGTCCGGAAAGGCGCTCGCCGGCTTCGGTTTGACGGAGCGCGAAGCCGGGTCCGACGCCGGCGGAACCAAAACCACGGCCCGGCTCGCGGACGGACACTGGACGATCAACGGCAACAAGGAGTTCATCACCAACTCCGGCACCGACATCACCCGGCTGGTCACCGTCACGGCGGTGACCGGCGAGCAAGAGCGTCCCGACGGCAGCACCAAGAAGGAAATCTCCACGATCCTGGTGCCCACCAACACGCCGGGGTTCACGGCGGAGAAGGCCTACAACAAGGTGGGCTGGAACGCCTCGGACACCCACCCCCTGACCCTCGAGGACGTCCGGGTCCCGGAGGCCAACCTGCTGGGCGAGCGGGGCCGCGGCTACGCGAACTTCCTTTCCAT
>JBFGBS010000421.1:0-2836 GCA_041567475.1 Arthrobacter sp. | reverse complement strand
TGCGATGGCGTAGGCGATGTAGCCTGCCAGTGCCGGGACCAGGAATCCGAGGGACAGGGCACCGATCTTGAAGAAGACGGCTCCGAGGTACGCGCCGAGCGGGCCCCACGCGAGCTCAGGGTACTCCGTCGGCAGGTTGCCAAGGTTGTTTTCGGCGAGGATCTTGTCGGCGAAGCCGGTGATGTCGTAGCCGGCCATCAGGAAACCGAGGGCGATCAGCAGACCGCCGCCTGCCACGAACGGGATCATGTAGCTGACGCCCGTGAGGAGCGCCTTCTTCAGCTTCTGGCCGATGTGCTCGCCCTTTTCCTCGGCCTCGCGCTCGGCCGCCTCCTCTGCACCGAAGTGCGGGACGCGGTGCGCGTTCGGGTTCTCCGCGGCGGCGAGTGCCTCGTGGACCATCTTCTCCGGCTCGTCAATGCCGCGCTTGACCGGGGCGTTGATGACCGGCATGCCGGCGAAGCGTTCCTTGCCGCGGACGTCCACGTCAACGGCGAAGATGACGGCGTCGGCGGCGGCGATGACTGCCGGATCCAGCGGCTTCGCGCCTGAGGACCCCTGGGTCTCGACCTGCAGGTCCACGCCGATTTCCTTGGCCGCGGCCACGAGGGAATCGGCGGCCATGTAGGTGTGCGCGATGCCGGTGGGGCAGGCCGTCACGGCCACAAGCCGCTTCGGGCCCTTGGCTGCGGCGGCAACGCTCGGGGCGGCCGCGGCCGCGGCCCCGGCCGGGACCTCAGCCGCGTGGGCGGCGGGCTTGTCCGCCAGGGCGCCCTCGACGAGTTCGACGATCTCCGCCTGCGACGACGCCGCGCGCAGCGCCGCCCTGAAGTCCTTTTTGATCAGCGAGCGGGCCAGCTTGGACAGCAGGGACAGATGCTCCTGGTCCGCGCCCTCGGGGGCTGCGATGAAGAAGACCAGGTCGGCGGGCCCGTCCTTGGCGCCGAAGTCGACAGGCTGGGACAGCCGGGCCATGGCGAGCGTCGGTTCCGTGACCGCCGTCGAACGGCAGTGCGGGATCGCGATGCCGCCGGGAACGCCGGTCGCTGTCTTCTGTTCCCGGGCGAACGCGTCGGCGAAGAGGGCTTCGGCTTCGGTGGCGCGTCCGTTGGCGGCGACTTTGCTGGCCAGGTGCCGGATCACGTCCTCGGGCGTGCTGCCCAGGTTCTGGTCGAGCTCGACCAGTTCGTGCGTAATGAGCTGTGTCACTGTCAATCCTTCCGGAGGGCCGTGATGGTTACGGCATCGGGGGTAGTTTGGTTAACTGCCGGGACCGTGGAGCCAGGCAGGGAAGCGGCGGCGGCACCGTGTGCCACCGCCTGGCGGAGGCAATCGGCGGGGCCGGCTCCCTCGCTTGAGGCGAGCAGGTAGCCGGCCAGCGAGGAATCGCCCGCACCGACGGTGCTGACTGCCTTGACCGGCGGGTGCGTGGCGTGCCACGCTCCGCCGGCTGTCACAAGGACGGCACCCTTTGAACCCAGGGTGGCCAGTACGGCACCCACTCCCGAACGCACGAGTGCGGCGGCGGCAGCCGCAGCGGCCGCCGGATCGGATTCGAGTTCTTCGGCGGATTTGTTCGTGGCGAAGCCGGCTGCGGCAGCCAGTTCCACCAGTTCCTCGGCGTTGGGCTTCAGGAGGTCAGGCATTCCCGAGGCGTCGCCGGAGATTGCTGCGGCGAGCGGTTCGCCGGAGGAGTCGACGGCGATGCGGGGCGCATCCGTTCCGTCGTGCAGGGAGCGCAGCCGCCGGGTGACGGTTGCGTAGAAGTCGGCGGGGACGCCGGGCGGCAACGACCCGGCCAGGACGACCCAGCCGGCACCGCGGGAGCGGTCCAGGAGCAGCCCGATGAGGGCCTCCTGCTGGTCCTCGCTCAGCGCGGGGCCGGGTTCGTTGATCTTGGTGGTGGTTCCGTCCGGCTCGGTGAGGGCCACGTTTGTGCGCAGGGGCTCGCCGATGGGCAGGGCCGCGAAGGGCACCTCGCCCTCCCGCAGCCCGGCCAGTACCGGATCCGCCTCGGCGCCGGGCAGGACAGCGACCGTTTTCAATCCGGAGGCCACGAGGGCCCGGGAGACGTTGACGCCCTTGCCGCCGGATTCCTGCCGGACGGAGCCAGCCCGCTGGACTTCACCGCGGAGCAAGGGGCCCGGCAGGGACACGGTGCGGTCCAGGCTGGGGTTGGCTGTCAGGGTGACAATCACGCGACCACCACCTCCACTCCGGCTTCCGCGAGGGCGTCGGCGAGGTCACGTGCGGGGTTCCTGTCTGTGATCAAGGTGTCCAGGTCTTTCAGCGAGGCGAACTGGACGAGCGTTGCTGCGTCCAGCTTGGAGGAATCAGCCAGCACCACAATGCGGCGCGCTGATTGGACGAAGGCGGCCTTGACGGCTGCTTCTTCAGGATCGGGAGTGCTCAGGCCGAATGCGGCATCGATGCCGTTGGCGCCGATGAAGGCAATATCCGGACGCAGCCGGCGGATGGCATCCACGGTGGGCGGGCCGACCGCGGCCTGGGTGAGGCCCCGGACTTTGCCGCCGAGAAGGTGCAGGGCGATGCCGGCTCCGCCGGAGAGCTTCGCCGCGATCGGCAGTGCGTTGGTGATGACGACGAGTTCGGTCTCGGTGGGGAAGGCTCCCGGCGACTCCGCCGCGGCGGTACGGGCGGCGAGGAGTTCGGCCAGGGCCTCGGTAGTGGAACCGGCATCGATCAGGACGCTGCCGGCGCGCCCCTCCGGGATCAGCGCCAGTGCGGCCTGGGCAATGCGGGTCTTTTCCGCCGGGCGCTGCTCCGTCCGCTGCAGGATGCTTTCTTCCATGGTGCTGATGCGGTCCGGGGACAC
>JBFGBS010000420.1:0-2840 GCA_041567475.1 Arthrobacter sp. | reverse complement strand
TGGACGTCTTCCGCCCCGCCCCCGCATCGTGGTCGACCAGGATCGCCGTGAATGCTGCCACCCGGACTGCAGGCACGTAGGTGACGGACTCAATGAATCCGCGGCAGATGACGCGGCCGCGGTCCGGAAGCTCACGCACCGAGCTGGGTGTTGCGGGCTCCCTGCGGGCGTCAGCCAATCTGGGTGGTCTCCGGTCCCCGTTGGGGCTCTTCGAACTCCGGGGCCTGCTGCGGCGGCTGCGATGCGGCGTCCTTAGGAAGGCGGAGCTGGAGCAGATCACGCGGCGGCATCGGATTCTCGCCCCGGACCACCACGACCTTCCGGAAGAGCCCTTCGAGGCCCGCCGCGGCCTCGCGGTTGATCGCGGCCTCGCCGCCGAGAACACCCCGCAGGAACCAGCGCGGCCCGTCGACGCCGATGAAGCGGGCGACCCGGTAGCCGTGGCTTCCGTCAGCACCGCTGGCCGGAAGCTTGGCGACAAGTTCGGTGCCGAAGCCGCCTTGGATCTCTTCCACCTGCCCGCCCTGGCCGCCGACGGACTGGCCGATCTGCTCGCGGATCTCGTCCCAGAGACCCTCGGAGCGCGGCGCGGCAAACGCCTGAAGCTGGAGGCTTGAGCCAGCCAGGTCCAGGGTGACGGCGACAACCCGCTGGGTGGCTTCCTCCACCTCGAGTCGGAGCTGCAGCCCCTCGGTCGGCGCAATCAGCAGCGCGCCGAGGTCGACGTAACCGTCCTGGTTGTCGATTTCCGAAACATCGAACGGCCCCGTGGCGTCGCGTCCGGCGCCCCCGTCAAGGCTGCCGACGGTCGTCGCGGCGGAGTCATCAACGGCAGTCTCGGCAGCGTCGCCGGGCTCCGTCAGCTGTTCCTGCTTGGCTTTCCTGCCACGCCCAAAAACCATGGGTTGTCTCCTTTGTAGTGATTCTGTTCCGCCGCCCGTCACCGCCCTGGCGCCGGTCCGCGGGGCGCCGGCCCGGTCCGGGGCACGGCGCCTGCTCAAATTTTCCTGCGTTTGCCGCAGAGTCTTGCTGAATTTACCCGGTCCTTGCCCGACGCGAGCCTAGGCTTGGGCGCCGAAGCCGCCCGTTGACCCGAAGCCGCCGCCGCCCCGGACCGATCCGTCGAGTTCCTCGACGGGCAGGAACCGCGCGTACTCCACACGTTGAATGACCATTTGTGCAATTCTATCGCCGCGGCGCAGTTCGACCGGTTGGGTGCGGTCCGTATTCAGCAGCGTCACGGCGATTTCGCCCCGGTAGCCGGCGTCGACCGTGCCGGGTGCGTTGACCACGGTCAGGCCGTGCTTGGCAGCCAGCCCGGACCGCGGATGGATCAGGGCAACAAATCCGTCCGGGAGGGCGATCGAGACGCCGGTCGGAACGAGGCGCCGCTCCCCCGGGGCCAGGAGGACATCCACCCGGGCCCGAAGGTCGGCACCGGCGTCGCCAGGGTGCGCGTAGGACGGCGGCTCGAGCCCGTCGTCGAGCATTTTCAGTTGCACGGTCAGGGTGGGGGTTCCATACTCCGGAATTCCGGCTGTTTCTTCAGTCACAGTCCCTCACTCTAACGCCAGCGGGTCAGGCCGGACTACCGGAGCTGCGCGCCGGGACCAAGATGATTTCCCCCGGAAAAAGTGGAAAGCTGGGCCTATGCCCGATTCCAGCGCAACTCCGCCTGCCTCCCAGAGCGTCCCCAGCGACGCAGCCGTCCTCTATAAGGAAAAGCTCTGGCCCAATGCGTGGATCTGGCTGGTCGCTGCCGGCTTCTCCAGTGCGGGGATCCTGGTCCTGGCGCCCATCAGCTTTGGGACGGGCCTGACTGCGGCCGTTGTACTGTTTGTCATCATTGCGGTGCTGCTGGTTCTCTCCACCCCGACCATTACGGTGACGCGCGATACGCTGCAGGTGGGCCGGGCTACCATCGAACGCCGCTTCATTGGTGAGGCCACGGCGTTCAGCGGCAAGGAAGCCACGGCCGAGCGGGGCACCCGCCTGAACGGACTCGCATATCTGTGCATCCGGGGCTGGATCGATCCCGTGGTCCGCATTGAGATTACGGACCCGTCCGACCGCACGCCGTATTGGCTGACGTCCACGCGCCACCCGGAGCGGTTGATAGCGGCCCTCCAGCCCTAGGGCCTCAGTACCGGCGCTCCCAACTTGGACGGGCCGGCTAGCCCTCACAGTCCTTGCAGTACTTGAGGGCACCCTTTTCGCGGGCGATCTGCGAACGGTGCCGGACAAGGAAGCAGGAGGCACACGTGAATTCGTCCGCCTGGGCGGGCAGCACCCGGACCAGCAGCTCTTCCCCGGACAGGTCCGCGCCCGGCAGTTCATAGCCCTCGGCCAGCTCGGATTCATCTTCGTCCACAACGGCCGTGGGCTTTTCGGTACGCCGGGACTTGAGCGCCTCGATGGAGTCCTCGCTGATGTCCTCTTCGGTCTTCCGCGGCGCATCGTAGTCTGTCGCCATTTTTCCTTGCTCACACTCCGGATCGTTCGGTCGGTTCGCCGTCCCGGGACGATCCGGCGGGCTCGTGGCCCCCGGCGTTCAGGGATCGGTACACCGATGTCAACGCCGGGCGCGCGGATTTTGTGCCCGGTGTCGGGACATTTTTGCTTAAGCAACCACGGAAAGCCAGAGCCATCCGTTCTGCCTGCCTGCCGGTCCTTCACGACGGGCCCGCAGCGGGCGAAACGGCCGGACCGGGCTCGGAATATCACGGCGCGCCAGCCGTCCTGACCGGAAATCGGGCCCGCGGGTGGCAGAGTTTCGATTGTTAGTAATGCCAGGGTGGAGGATTGTATGCAGGATCTACGGCTTGTAGGCGTCCACGACG
>JBFGBS010000419.1:0-2849 GCA_041567475.1 Arthrobacter sp. | reverse complement strand
GACCACCAGCGCGGTCTTGGTCCGGTTGGCGCTGCGCAGCAAGTGGTGGTGCACGGCGCTGACGAGCAGCAGGGACGGGATCGGCGCCCACTGGGCGTTCGAGTCGCGGTCCGAGAGCACCACGTACTGGACGCCGCGGTTGATGGCGCCGGAGACTTGCTCGCAGATTTCCGTGAGGCGGGCGCGCAGGGCGTTTTCGCCGCCTTCGGGGCGGTAGAGTCCGCGGACCTTGATGGCGATCCGGTCGCCCTCGGGGCTTTCGATGTTCGCGATCTTGGCCAGCTGGTCGTTATTGATCACCGGGAACGGCAGGGCGATCTGCGGCTGGCGGACCTGGCGGAGGTCCAGCAGGTTGCCGTTGGGACCGACGGCACACGTCAGGGACGTGACCAGCTCTTCACGGATCGCATCCAGCGGCGGGTTGGTGACCTGCGCGAAGGACTGGACGAAGTAGTCGAAGAGCAGCCGCGGGCGCTTGGACAGCACGGCCACGGGAGTGTCGGAGCCCATGGCGCCGAGCGGTTCCGCACCGGTGCGGGCCATCGGGCCGAGCAGGATCTTCAGTTCCTCGGTGGTGTAGCCGAAGGTGCGCTGGCGGATGTTCACCGACGCCGGCGTGTGCCGGACGTGCTCGCGCTCGGGGAGGTCGTTGAGGTCGATCAGGTTGTCTTTGACCCAGTCGGCCCACGGGTTGGCCGCGGCGACCTCGGCCTTGACCTCGGCGTCGTCGATGATCCGGCCGGCTTCGGTGTCCACGAGGAACATCTTGCCCGGCGAGACCCGGCCTTTCTTGACCACCTTGGCGGGTTCGACGTCGATCACGCCGACCTCGGAGGCGAAGATGATCAGGCCGTCTTCGGTGATCCAGTACCGCCCCGGGCGGAGGCCGTTGCGGTCCAGGGTGGCGCCGACGAGGTTGCCGTCGGTGAACGAGACGGCGGCGGGGCCGTCCCACGGTTCCATCAGCAGCGAGTGGTACTCGTAGAAGGCGCGGCGGGCCGGATCCATCGTGGCGTGGTTTTCCCAGGCCTCGGGGATCATCATCATGATCGAGTGCGTGATCGGGCGGCCGGAGAGCCACAGCAGCTCGGCCACTTCGTCGAAGGACGCCGAGTCGGAGGCGCCGGGGGTGCAGATCGGGTACAGCTCTTCCGGGGATTCCCCGAGCAGCGGGTTCGCGAGCTGCGACTGGCGGGCGCGCATCCAGTTCCGGTTGCCCTTGACGGTGTTGATTTCACCGTTGTGCGCGATCGTCCGGAACGGCTGGGCGAGCGGCCAGGACGGGAAGGTGTTGGTGGAGAAGCGGGAGTGCACGATCGCGAGCTTGGTCTTGAAGCGCTTGTCCGAAAGGTCCGGATAGAACGGCTCGAGCTGCGCGGTGGTGAGCATGCCCTTGTAGACGATGGTCCGGGAGGACAGCGAGGGGAAGTAGACCCCGAACTTGTTCTGGGCGCGCTTGCGGATCCGCCAGGCCCGGGAGTCGAGCTCGTTCCGCTCCAGGGTCTCCCCCGTGGCCGAGGCCAGGAAGGGCTGGGAGAAGTAGGGCATGCAGGCCCGTGCCATGGCACCGACGAGGTCCGCCACGATGGGAACCTCGCGCCAGCCGAGGACGGTCAGGCCCTCGTCGGCCGCGAGGCTTTCGATGCCGGCCTTGGCGGCGTCGGATTCACGCTGCTCCGAAGGCAGGAAGGCGGTGCCCACCACGAACTGGCCGGGGGCCGGGAGTTCGAAGTCGGTCACGGCGCGGAAGAACTCGTCCGGCACCTGCATCAGGAGGCCTGCGCCGTCCCCGGTTCCTTCATCGGCGCCGACGGCGCCACGGTGCTCGAGGTTACGGAGCGCGGTCAGGGCGGCATCGACGATGTCATAACCCGGTTCGCCGCGCAGGGTCGCGATGATGGCCAGGCCGCACGCGTCCTTCTCGTTCTCCGGGTTGTAGAGCCCGCCCGCCGGCGGCAGCGCCGCAAAACGTTCGAATGGAGACATCGCGGCCGCGGGCCGGTCCGGTTCGGACCAGCTGGGGCTGTGAAGAGTTTGGGTCATGGGAGACGTCCTTCCTCCTGATCGTGCGTATGGGAGGGACAACATTGGCCCGGCCCGGCCCGCCGGTGTGACAGGCGTAACAGGGCGATTTACTTACTGGAATTGTAGGCCAGCAGGGCCTGCCAGACGAAATAGCTCAGCAGGTTACTGGCCTGAACGAGCACGAACAACTATTATCTGCCGTTCGAACATGCCCGGCCGCCACGACGCTGTGGACAAGGGCGCTGCAGGCGGTGGCTCCGCAGCACGGGTTCCCGGCGCCTGGCTTAGGATCTGCCGTCAGCGTCCGGCGCGGATCCGGTGGGGTTTTTGCTCGCTTCAGCTGGCGCCGAAGCGTCACCGGGGCCGCTTTGGTTACTCCGGAGATTATCACGGGATTCACTATCTGAGACAGTACGTTCCGTATCGCGGACGGGTGCCGGGCCGGCCGGAACGCTCTCCCGCCCGGACGGATCGGCGTCGTCGGGCGTCCGGGTTTCCGCGGTTTCTGAGGTGTCCGCGGTGTCCGCGGTGTCTGAGGTGTCCGAGGTGTCTGCCGTGTTTGCGGCGGCAGCGCCCGGGGTGCCATCCTCCGCCGGCTCGCGGCCGGGCAGGTACGGGGTGTCCACCGGGTCCGGCTTGCGCAGCCCGAGGATGACGAAGATGGCCGCGGCCGTCACGAGGACGAAAATGCTGGTCCAGACATTGAGCCGGGTGGTGATGCCGAAGAGGCTGACCTGTTCGGCGTCGTCGATGCGCAGCAGCTCGATCCAGACCCGTCCCAGGGTGTAGTAGACGGCGTAGAGCCAGAACAGGCGGCTCCGGCG
>JBFGBS010000418.1:0-2853 GCA_041567475.1 Arthrobacter sp. | reverse complement strand
ACTCGATCGTCTGGCCGACGGTGGAGGGCCGGGCGAGGACGGCGACGGCGACGGCGGCGACGTTGTTCCGTGCGGTGGAGTTCCCGTCCGAGGTGTCAGCGGGGTTGACCTCGATGCGCCCGTTACCCGGACCGTCGGTCAGGGATCCCGGGCCCAGGATGGTCCAGCCCAGCTTGGTGCCTCGCAGGTAGGAATCCGCGGCCGCCTTGGCTTCGGCGTAGGCGAAGAAGCTGTTGTCCTCCGGAACGCCGTGGTTTTCCCCGGCGCCCATGTAGGACACCATGATGTAGCGCTTCACTCCGGCGTCGACGGCGGCATCCATGGAGCGGATGGCAGCATCCCGGTCCACCGCGTAGGTTCGCTCGGCGGATCCGCCGCCGGCGCCGGCGGCGAAGACCACCGCTTCCTGGCCGCGGAGCGCCTCGGTCATTTCCTCGGTCGTTGCTTTCTCGATGTCCAGCAGCGCCGGCGTGGCGCCGGTGCCCGCGACGTCGTCCTGCTGCTCCGCCTTGCGGATGACAGAGGTCACGTCGTGCCCTTCCGTCGCGAGGAGGCGGGACAGTTCCATAGCCACTTTGCCGTGGCCGCCGATGATTGCGATTCGTGTCATTGGTCCATTCTGTCCCTGAATTCGGTTATAGGGGACCCTTTAAGCCCTTCGGAGAACCGGTCCGCCGCCGGGGCGGCCACCGTGCGGCCCGGGGCCTCGACGGCCGGGAACGCCCCGGCCATACTGAAACTGGTCGCGCCTACCGGCCATTTCGGCGAAATCCAGCGCGGCCGGAGAGGCGAAACCATGTCTGACAATCGGCCTATTCCTGAGACCGGCTTCCTTGCGACCCATTTCATCGTGTCCGCCGACCTTGACGCGTCACGCGACTTCTACGAACGGATCCTGGGCGGCACGACCGTGTTCGAAGGACCACCGGTGATGGTCCAACTGGCCAACACCTGGGTCATCATCAACACCGGCGGCGGCCCGACGCCGGACAAGCCGGACGTCCTGCTGGACGTCCCGGCCGATCCGAACAAGGTCAGCGCGTTTATGAACCTCCGCGTCGCCGACATCGCCGCCGTTTACGAGGAGTGGTCGGCGAAGGGTGCAACGTTCCTCACGCCGCCGTTGGATAATCACGGCTGGGAACTGCGGTGCTACATGCGCGACCCCGACGGACACCTGATTGAGGTCGGGCAGACGACGCCGGCGGCAGATTAGCCCTGGCGGGCCTTCATCCTGGGGTTCTTCTTATTGATGACAAACGTGCGGCCGCGCCGGCGGACGATCTGCGCCCCGGGGATTTTCTTCAATGCCCGCAGTGAATTCCGTACCTTCATGAATTGCTCCTCTGTGATGTTCCGGTTGGTTGGTCAAGGTCAAAAGGGTCGGGGAAGGAGGCAGCGCCGGAGGCCATCTCTTCGTCCGTCAGTTCGCAGGCTGCCAGCAGGGCTGTGACCTCGGCGCCGTCGATGTCATCGCCGGTGAGGGCCAGGACCGTGCCACGGTCGCCGAACTCCGGGTGCCAGTCCAGCGCGGCGTCAGGACCGGCCATCGCGCCCTGCAGCGGGAGGGACGGGCGGTCCGCCTGCCACGGGCCCGTGTTTTGCAGCCACACCCGCGGCCCGATGCCCTGGACAGCGATCCGGCAGCCCGGCGCCGAGGCCACCCACAGCCGTCCGCGCAGCCAACAGCACCCCGCGGAGAGGACTGTCAGGGCATGCCGGAAGCGTTCCGGGTGCAGGGGCCGGCCCATCCGCCGCACTACAGTCGTAAACGGCGCCGCGGACTCCTGCGGGACCCGCACGGACCCGGGCACGGACCGTGCCGTCGCCTCGGCCAGACTGTGCCTGCCCGTCCTGAGCTCTCCTGCACTGTCGGTGACCACCGCATGCGGCGCCAGCTCACGGACCAGCTTGGCCCCCCGGGCCCGCTCCGCAGGATGGACCGGCACCAGGGCCGGGTCTGCCAGCAGGACCGTATCGCTAAAGGCCAGCTCGCCCACCAGGAACTCCCCCGGCGTCCGGTCATCGTCCGGGACCGGAGTGAAGCCGGACTCGAACAGGGTGTGGCGGTCCCAGATTTGGTCCTCCAGCGCATCCGGAGCACAGGCGAGCACCACCGAATCGATGGCCAGTGAATCCCCGAGGCCCCGCAGGAGTGCATGCACGGCGGCAGAGGAGGCCACGGCCGGCGGCAGGCCGACAATGATGCGGGAACCCGCCTCCAGCAGCCGGCCGACGGTGGGCACCACGTCGAGGCGCACCGTGCAGCTCAGGCAGCCGTGCTCCAGGGTCGACACTTCGCGCTCCAGGAGTCGGTCCTCCCGGAACACCCGCCGGACCACCTCTCCGCCCTCGAGCAGGTCATGGAAAACAACAATGGCCTCGGGCGACTCCGACGCCAGCGCGGCGCACGCCGCCTGGCGGGAGAAAACGTCCAAGGAACTCACAACGGTCACATGCATAACTAACATGTTATATGAGAACGATTATCATTAGCAAAACTGGATGGAGGCAACAAAAAAGACCCCCGGATCCTTGCGGAATCCGGGGGCCTTGACTGTAGCGGTGGGGAGGCTCGATCTCCCGACCTCACGATTATGAGTCGTGCGCTCTAACCAACTGAGCTACACCGCCACGAATGAGGAAAGCCTGCGCGAAGCCGGTCAAAAACCGCCTTGACACAGGCCCTCATTCCGAGCCCCCCACCGGAATCGATCCGGTGACCTCGTTCTTACCAAGAACGCGCTCTACCACTGAGCTAGGGGGGCAACGAGTAAATACTCTACCGGAAGATATCCGCATCAACAAATCGGCGGTCGGCCGCCCTCCCGGACGGCCAAAACCCCGCAAATT
>JBFGBS010000417.1:0-2858 GCA_041567475.1 Arthrobacter sp. | reverse complement strand
GCTGCAACCATTCTCCTGATGATGGCTTTCCGCGACCTTTGGAAAACCTTTGTTAAGGCTGTGCGACGTGGTCAGGCTGTGCGACGGCGATGATGTGGCAGATGGCTGCCTCGGAGCAGTCCGCCGGATCCAGATCGCGGCCGGCCTCGATCAGTTGCCCCAGTTCGGCGGCCAGGGCGGCGAGCTCACGTTGGCGGGCCAGGACCTCGGCGAGCTTTTCCTCCAGCAGGACCGAGACATGGGCGCAAGGCGCCTCACCGGCATCCCGAAGTCCGAGGATCTCCGCTATGTCGGCCAGCGTGAGGCCGGCGGACTGGGCTGCGCGGACGAACTTTAGCCGGCTGACGACGGCGTCGTCGTAGGTCCGGTACCCGTTGGACGCCCGGGCCGGAGCCGGCAGCAGGCCCTGGCGTTCGTAGAAACGGATGGTCTGGCTGTCGACGCCGGTGATTGTTGCGACTTCTCCGATGAGCATGCTCCGAGTTTACGCCTTGACCTTGTAGTGCACTGCAGGGTCTAGCGTTGCGGGTATGGAGATCACCTTGCAGTATTTCGACGGATGCCCGAACTGGAAGCTTGCCGATGAGCGGCTCGCGAGCCTGGCTGCGGAACGGCCCGACGTCGTCGTGACCCGGCAGGTTGTGGACACGGACGAGGAGGCGGAGCGGGTGGGTTTCCACGGCTCGCCGAGCATCCTCGTCAATGGCGTTGACGTGTTCGCCGCCGCGGACGCGCCGGTGGGCCTGGCCTGCCGGCGGTACATGACGCCGGACGGGGTTGCGGGTGCTCCCACGCTGGAACAGCTCAGAACCGTCGTGGACGCGGGCTGAGCGCCGTGACCAAGACCTACGACCTGCTGGTCATCGGTGCCGGAATGGCCGGTACCGCGGCGGCCACCAAATGCGCGTCGGCGGGATGGCGGGTGGCGATCGTCGACGCGCTTCCCTACGGCGGGACGTGTGCGTTGCGCGGATGTGACCCGAAGAAGATCCTGCGGCGCGGCGCCGAAATTGTGGACAGTGCCCGGCTGATGGCCGGCAAAGGAATCGACGTCGGCGGGCTGGCCATCAACTGGCCTGAGTTGATGAAGCACAAGCACGGCTTCACTGACCCCGTCCCGCAGGGGATGGAGGAGAACCTGCAGGGTCAGGGCGTGGAAACCCTGCACGGGACCGCCAGCTTCACCGGGCCCGGCCGGGTCCAGATCAGCGGCACAACGTACGAAGCCGCCCACATCCTGATCGCCGCCGGCGCCACACCCCGGGCCTTGGACTTCCCGGGGGCGGAACACCTGATCGACAGCACCGACTTCCTCAACCTTGAAGACCTTCCGCCGCGCATCGTGTTCGTCGGCGGCGGGTTTGTCTCCTTCGAGTTCGCGCACATCGCCGCCCGTGCGGGATGCGCCCCGGTGATCGTGGACCGCGGCTCCCGCCCGCTCAAATCCTTCGACGCTGACCTGGTCGAGCTGCTGATCGACCGCGGTGCGGAGGCCGGTGTTCAGGTGCGGCGCGGCACAACCGTCACCGGGGTCGAAAAGACCGGCGTCGGGTACCGGGTCCACCTCAACAAGGACGGCAGCCCCGGGAGCATTGAGGCGGACCTCGTGGTCCACGGTGCCGGGCGGTCCCCGGACCTGTCGCGCTTGAATCTCGAAGCGGCCAACGTGGCCTACGGTGCGAAAGGTGTCGAGGTCGCTGGCCATCTGCAGAGCACCACGAACCCCAGCGTCTACGCCGCAGGCGATTCAGCGAACACTCCCGGCCTGCCGCTGACGCCCGTGGCGGTTTTCGAGGCGAAAGTTGCGGCATCCAACATTCTGAAGTCCGGCTCCAGGGTTCCGGACTACGCCGCCACCCCGACGGCGGTCTTCACGATTCCGGAACTCGTCCGCGTCGGCATGCTGGAGCACGAGGCCCGGGATAGCGGCCTGGACGTGGACGTCCGCTATTCCGACACCAGCGGCTGGTACTCCAGTTACCGGATCGGTGAAACTGCGGGCGCCACCAAGTTCATCATCGACAAATCCACTGACCGCATCGTCGGCGCCCACCTCTTCGGGGCCGGATACGCCGAACTCACCAACACCGTCAGCCTCGCAATGAAACACGGACTAACGGTCCGCCAGATCAAATCGATGACCGCGACGTACCCGTCGGTCGGATCGGACCTGGGCTCCATGCTCTAAGCCGGGCGCCGTCCCCGGGGCCGCGGAGTGGTCCGCGATGGCCCAGCAGGCGGTTACACCTCAGAATGGAGACCATGGAAGTCCTCGGAAGCCGCATCCTGCTTCATCCGTCGGAACCCGGGCGGAGCCACCGTTTCTACCGGGACACGCTGGGCCTGGCGATCTACCGTGAATTCGGCAGCCCAGACGCGCCCGGCGTGGTGTATTTCCTGGGCAACGGATTCCTGGAGGTCAGCGGTCAGTCGGCTGACGTGCGGGGGAGCGGCCTGGCCCTCTGGCTCCAGGTCCGTGACGTGCGGCAGGAGTATGAGCGCCTGCTGGCGGCCGGGGTGCCGGTCATCCGCGCACCGGAACAGGAACCGTGGGGGCTCGTGGAGATGTGGATCGCGGACCCCGATGGCGTGCGGATTGTGCTGGTCGAGGTCCCGGAGGACCACCCGCTGCGCCGGGACCAGCGATAATGGCGCCGGGCGCGCGGATGCCGGGTACCTAGTCCACGTCCTCCAAAACTGTCCCGTACGGCAGGCTGGGATCAAGGTGTGCCTGGTGGTCGTGCGGATGGATCACCACGCGGACCCCGTGTGATTTGTCCGCCGCCGACTGCATCAGGACCGGACGCACCGTGTTGATGAAACTCTCGCTCTTGCCGGCGAGGTACTCCTGGTAACTG
>JBFGBS010000416.1:0-2860 GCA_041567475.1 Arthrobacter sp. | reverse complement strand
GTGCCGGCGGACCTCGTCCAGAGTCTCCGGCAGTCCGTGGACCTTGGCGTAGGACGGGCTCGCGTAGAGCCGCAGGAAATAGTTGCCCAGGAAGATCGGCTGGGCATTGCCGGGTTCGAGATGGCCCACGACCACTTCCAGGTCCACCCCGGACCGGTTGCGGCTGGCCTTTCGGGTGTCGCTGAGCAATTCGACGTTGAGGTGCGGGTGCTCTCCCTGCAGGCGCACGAGGGCCGGAGTCACGAACTCGGCGCCGAATCCGTCCGGCGTGCTGATCCGGAGCACCCCGGAGAGCGTGTCGCCGCCGTGGCTGAGCCGTCCGGCGAGGGTACCAAGAGTGCCCTCAATCGATTCGGCGGCGGCCACGGCCTGGCTGCCGAGTTCCGTCAGTTCCCACCCGTGCGGGCTGCGTTCCAGGGTCCGGCCGCCGAGTTGTTTGTCCAGGGCCAGGATCCGCCGCGAAATCGTCGTGTGGGTCGTGCCCAGGGTTTCCGCGACCGCGTTGAAACGGCCCAGCCGGGCCACCGTCAGCAGGATCAGCAGGTCATCGGGGCTTGGCAGCCGCTTCAGGTCCATCTGCCGCACTCCTCCCTGTGTGCATTCGTGCACACGCCGTCTGTAATTTTTTGTCTTGAATGCACTCTAACAGCGTGTGATGGTGGACACAGGACGCAGCACAATAAGCAAAGGAGCTTACGCCATGGCAGTAATCGCTTGGATCGGACTGGGGAACATGGGCGGATCCATGTCAGGACACCTCGTCTCGGCCGGCCATGAAGTGCGTGGATTCGACCTCAATCCCGAGGCCGTCGCCGCCGCCGAAACCGCCGGCGTCAAGCCTGCTGCCGGCATTGCCGAGGCCGTCGCGGGGGCGGATGTGGTCTTCACCATGCTGCCCAAGGGTGAGCACGCCCGCGCCGTCTACCTCGGCCCGGACGGTGTCCTGGCCCACGCCGACACCAGCACGCTGCTCATTGACTCCTCCACGATCGACATCGCCTCCGCCCAGGCCCTGCACGACGCCGCAGCCGAGGCCGGCTTCCGCTTTGTCGATGCCCCCGTTTCCGGCGGCATGAGCGGGGCCAAGGCCGGAACCCTGACCTTTATGGTCGGCGGCGAGCGGGGGGCCGTCGCCGACGCCAGCGGCTACATCGAGCCGATGTCCGCCAACATCTTTCCCACCGGAGGAGCGACGTCCGGACAGGCCGCGAAGATCTGCAACAACCTCATGCTGTTCATCAGCCTGGCCGCCGCGGCCGAAGGCGCTGTCCTGGCCGACCGGCTGGGCCTGGACAAGCAGACGTTCTGGGACATCGCCGCCGTTTCGTCCGGCGACAGCTGGGCCATGCGGACCTGGTACCCGATGCCCGGCGTAGTACCCACCGCCGCCGCCAACAACAACTTCGCCCCGACGTTCACCACCGAGCTGGCCAACAAGGACATCGGGCTGGCCATCAGCGCCGCCCGCGACACCGGCACGCCGCTCGAAATCGGCGAGCACGTCCAGCAGCTCTTCCAGCGGCTGATCGATTCAGGCCAGTCCGGCATGGACTGCTCGATGATCGTCAAGCTCGTCGACGGCACCCTCGACACCGCGCACTGACACTCCGCAGCACACGCTGCAAGGACACACTTCACGAAAGAGATCCCATGGAACGCATCCCGCACGTCATCAACGGCGAACTGATCCACGACGCCGAGCGCTTCGGCCCGGTCTTCAACCCGGCCACCGGCGAGCAGGAAAAGGAAGTGGTGCTGGCCTCCGCAGCCCGGGTCGAGGAAGCCATCGCCGCCGCCCGCGCGGCCCTGCCTGGCTGGCGGGCCATGAGCCTGGCCAAACGGACCAACATCTTCTTCCGCGTCCGCGAACTTCTGCTGCAGCGCCGCCCCGAACTGGCCGCCATCCTGACCAGCGAGCACGGCAAGGTCCTCTCCGACGCCGAGGGTGAAATCACCCGCGGCCTGGAGAACATCGAATTCGCCACCGGGCTGTCCCAGGCCCTCAAGGGCGAGCGCTCCGAGCAGGTGGCCAGCGGCGTCGACGTTCACTCGGTGCGCCAGCCCGTCGGGGTGGTCGCGTGCATCACGCCGTTCAACTTCCCCGCCATGGTGCCGCTCTGGATGATCGGCAGCGCCCTGGCCTGCGGCAACACCGTGCTGCTCAAGCCGAGCGAAAAGGACCCGTCCTCCGCCGTCTTCATCGCACAGCTCTTTATGGAAGCCGGATTGCCCGCCGGCGTCCTCAACGTCGTGCACGGCGACAAGGAAGCCGTGGACGTCCTGCTGGAACACCCCGAGGTCAAAGCCGTCAGCTTCGTCGGTTCGACGCCGATTGCGCAGTCCGTCTACCGCCGCGCCGCAGACCACGGCAAACGCGTCCAGGCCCTGGGCGGCGCCAAGAACCACATGGTGGTGCTGCCCGACGCGGACCTGGACATGGCCGCCGACGCCGCCGTCTCCGCCGCGTACGGCTCCGCCGGGGAGCGCTGCATGGCGGTCAGCGTGCTGGTCGCCGTCGGCACCATTGCCGATGACCTGGTCGGTGCGATCAGCACCCGGATGGCGGAGCTGACGATCGGACCCGGCACGGACCCCGCCTCGCAGATGGGCCCGCTTATCACCGCCGAGCACCGCGATCGGGTGGCCTCCTACGTGGCCGGCGCCGCCGACGAGGGCGCCACTGTCGTGGTGGACGGCCGGAAGCACGAGTTCGACTCCGATGGCTTCTTCATCGGCGTCAGCCTGATCGACCACGTCAAGCCCGGCATGAAGGTCTACGACGAGGAGATCTTCGGCCCCGTCCTTTCCGTGGTGCGGGTGGAGACGTACGCCGACGCCGTCCGGCTGGTCAATGACAACG
>JBFGBS010000415.1:0-2866 GCA_041567475.1 Arthrobacter sp. | reverse complement strand
TGGCGGCTGGCCTATTTCCGCGAGGAGTTCGCGGATCACGGCCGGCCCTTCGGAGGCCGGAGCGGTGGCGAATTCGCCTACCAGCGGCCCCAGATAGATCCCCGGACCGGGGCCATCGAACGGGACGGCTCCACCGGGGTCACCTAGCACCCCTGCCGGGTCCGCCGCCTGTGACTCCGCAGCGGACCCGGCAGCAGGGCCTAGCTGGCAGTTCCGACGTCCTTGGCATCCAGGATGCGGTAGGCATAGCCTTGCTCGGCCAGGAACCGCTGCCGCTTGGCCGCGAATTCCTGATCCAGGGTGTCCCGTGCCACCAGGGAATAGAAACGGGCCGCACGGCCATCCTGCTTCGGGCGCAGCAGCCGCCCCAGGCGCTGGGCCTCCTCCTGGCGTGAGCCAAAGGAACCCGAGACCTGGATCGCGACGGATGCCTCCGGGAGGTCGATGGAGAAGTTGGCGACCTTGGAGACAACGAGCGTCTGCACCTCACCGGCGCGGAAGGCGGCAAAAAGGCGCTGGCGTTCCTTCACGGACGTCTCGCCCTTGATGACGGGGGCGTTGAGGCGCTCGCCGATCTCGTCCAGTTGGTCGATGTACTGGCCGATGACCAGCAGCTGTTCGCCGGCGTGCTCGGCCACCAGTTGCTCGACGATGCGGGTTTTTGTCTCGGAGGTGGCGCAGAGCCGGTACTTATCGGCATCCTCCGCCATCGCGTAGGCCATCCGCTCATCGCGGGGCAGGTCCACCCGGACCTCCACGCAGTCGGCCGGGGCAATGTATCCCTGGGTCTCGATGTCCTTCCACGGCGCGTCATAGCGCTTGGGCCCGATCAGGCTGAACACCTCGCCTTCCCGCCCGTCCTCGCGGACCAGGGTGGCGGTCAGTCCGAGCCGGCGCCGGGCCTGAAGGTCGGCCGTCATGCGGAAGATCGGTGCAGGCAGCAGGTGCACTTCGTCGTAGATGATGAGCCCCCAGTCGTGACCGTCCACCAGTTCCAGGTGCGGGTAGAGGCCGCCGCGCTTGGTGGTCAGGACCTGGTAGGTGGCGATGGTGACCGGGCGGACCTCCTTGACGGAGCCCGAATACTCGCCGATCTCGGCTGCGGTGAGCGAGGTCCGCTTAAGCAGTTCGTCTTTCCACTGCCGCGCGGACACGGTGTTGGTGACCAGGATCAGGGTGGTGGTGGAACTGGTGGCCATCGCGGCGGCACCCACGATGGTCTTGCCGGCACCGCAGGGGAGGACGACGACGCCGCTGCCGCCGGCCCAGAAGTTCTCCGTGGCCAGCCGCTGGTACGGCCGGAGCGCCCAGCCTGTCTCGTTCAACATGATGGGGTGCGGGGCGCCGTCCACGTAGCCGGCGAGGTCTTCGGCCGGCCAGCCGATCTTGAGCAGGAGTTGCTTGAGCTGTCCGCGCTGGGAGGAATGGACCACCACCGTTTCGCCGTCGATCCGTGGGCCCAGGAGGGGCTGGATCTTTTTGGCGCGGCTGACTTCCTCCAGGACGGGGTAGTCGCTGGTGCGCATCACGAGGCCGTGCTGCGGGTCTTTTTCGAGCCGGAGCCGGCCGTACCGGGACATCGTCTCTTCGACGTCGATGAGCAGCGAATGCGGAACCGGGAAGCGGGAGTATTTCAGCAGCGTGTCCAGCACCTTTTCGGCATCCAACCCGGCCGCACGGGCGTTCCAGAGGCCCAGCGGTGTCAGCCGGTAGCTGTGCACGTGCTCGGGGGCGCGTTCCAATTCCGCGAACGCGGCGATGGCGTGCCGGGCCTCGGTGGCGAGCTCGTGGTCCACTTCCAGGAGGATGGTCTTATCACTCTGGACAATCAGGGGCCCGTCAGTCACTGAAACAGTTCCTCCACGGCTTCTACGTCAATAATCCGGTGAATGGACAGGACCCGCTCCGTTTCCTTTTCCGGATCGAAGACCCGGACCCGGCCGCCGCTGACTGCGACCGGCACCACTGACTCGCGGCTGGTATTGCCTTGGCTGTCCACGACGTTCATCACCACACGCTGCCGGAGCCTGATGGCCTTCTGGAGTGTCTCCAGCCCCAGCTGGGTGGCCTCCTCGCTGCCGGGAACCGGCGCAGGCCGGCCGTTGGCGGCGGCGGCAGCATGGGTTCCGTTGCTGCGCAGGACCGCGAGCTGGGCGTCGACGTCGGCGTCCGGGGGAGCCATGCGCGGTGCCGTATAGACCGGCCGGCCGTTGCCCGGCGCCGGGGTTTGGCGGCGCAGCCGCACGATGGCTGATTCCGGCTCCTGCACTACCGGGGACAACCCCATGCCGCGGAGGAGATGGGCGGTTTCCCGGGGCGGGGACGGTGAGACCAGTACGGTCGGCGCGATGCGCGTCAGGGCCAAAGGTGCAGCGGCCGGAGCGTGCAGCAACTCCATCAGGCCGTCCTCGTCCTCGCTCTGGATAAAACTCGCGGCGGCGCCCACCCGGAGCCGGGAGTGGCGCGCCGAGGTGTCTTCGATGAGGTACTGCAGCGGCTGCGGGACGGCGGTGGCCGAATGTTCGCGCAGGAAGGCCAGCATGGCCGGGGCGTCCTGGCCGGTGTCGAGGGCGCGCCGGATCGAGGCCTCGGAGAAACGGTAAATGGTGGCCGGCCCCTGGCCTTCGGCGGTGGACATGGTCAGGAGCTTCTCGGCGAGCTCCGGCTGCAGGTAGCCGGGTGCGACAGCCGTCAGGTCGGCTTGCAGCAGGACGTGGTTCAGCGGTGCCGGCAGGTGCTCACCGAGAATACCCAGGGCATCATCGGGGCGTTCGTCCGCGATGGCTGCGCCGAGCTGGCTGAGGGCCCCGGAACCAATGAGGCCCAGCATCTCGGCTTCGGCCAGGACGCCGCGGATCAATGAACT
>JBFGBS010000414.1:0-2881 GCA_041567475.1 Arthrobacter sp. | reverse complement strand
GGCGGGTCGGTGATCGCGATTAAGGAAACCTCGGAACACGTCGCCCGCCACGAGTACCACATGCTCCGCAAGCTGGCCCGTCTGGATGTGCCCTGTGTGGAGCCCGTCGCCGTCATTACCGGACGCACCACCCCGGAGGGGCGCCCGCTGAATCCGGTGCTGGTCACCCGGCACCTGAAATTCTCCATGCCGTACCGGGCCCTCTTTTCGCAGATGCTGCGCAAGGACACCCTGACCCGCCTGATCGATGCCCAGGCGCTGCTGCTGGTCCGGCTGCACCTGATCGGCTTCTACTGGGGCGACGTCTCGCTCTCCAATACGCTGTTCCGCCGCGACGCCGGCGCGTTCGCCGCGTACCTGGTCGACGCCGAAACCGGGGAGCTGTACCCCGACCTGTCCACCGGCCAGCGTGAATACGACCTGGAAATTGCCCGGGTCAACATCGCCGGCGAGCTGATGGACCTCTTGGACGGCGGCCTGATCGAAGACAAGGTGGATCCGGTGGCCACGAGCGAGCTGATCATGGACAGCTACCGGCGGCTCTGGACCGAACTCACGGAGAAGGAATCGTTTGAGATCGGTGAGCGCTGGCGCGTGGCCGCCCGCATCCGCAAGCTCAACGACCTGGGGTTCGACGTCGAGGAATACGCGATCAAGACCACCCAGAACGGCTCCACCATCCAGCTCCAGCCCAAGGTGGTGGACGCCGGACACCACCAGCGCCGGCTCCTGCGCCTGACCGGCCTGGACGCGCAGGAAAACCAGGCCCGCCGCCTGCTGAACGACATGGACTCCTTCCGGGCGGACAACAACCCCGGCATGGACGAGGAGTACAGCGCGCACCTCTGGGTCAGCCAGATCTTCGAACCGATCGTCCGCTCCATCCCCCGGGACCTCTCCGGAAAGCTTGAACCGGCCGAGGCCGTGCACGAGATCCTGGAGCACCGCTGGTACATCTCCGAGCGGGAGAACCGGCACATCCCGCTGGCGGAGGCCGTGCAGTCCTACATCGATTCAGAACTGCGGCACCGCCGCGACGAGGCCGCGATCATGCTCAACCCGGATACGGATCTGCTGAAGGTCCTCGAAGTGGAAACCGAGGAATCGCGCTACGGGGCCGACGAGTCCATCGACGAGTACCCGGACAGCGACGACTAAGCCGCCGACGCCGAGGAATCCGCCCGGCCGGCCTTTTGTGGCACGGCCGGGCTAGATCGCTTTACCGGGGTTGAGGATGCCGGCGGGATCAAAGAGTTCCTTGATCCGGCGCTGCAGTTCCCGCACGGGTTCCTTCTGTTCCAGCCCGAGCCAGCGCAGCTTGTACTGGCCGATGCCGTGCTCGCCGGTGATGGTGCCGCCCATCGCCAAGGCGACGGTGATGGATTCATCCAGCGCCTCGCCCAGGCGCCGCATTGCGTCCTCATCCACCCGGAGTCCGGCCGGATCCACGATCCTGTCCACCCAGAATGTGGGATGGAGGTTGCCGTCGCCCGCGTGCGCGACGACCTTGAGCCGGACGTTGTGCGCCACGGCCATGGTTTCGAGCGCGGCCACGTAGTCCACCAGCCTTGAGCGCGGCACGGCGACGTCCTCCCCCACCCGGTATTGGTCGTCGACCTCGGCTCCGCGGCTGTGCCGCCGCATTTCCACCAGGTGCTCGGCCTCGGCATTGGCCTCGGCGGTCACCACCGCCCCGCCCTCGGCGAGCACGGCGCGGATGGCTGCTGCCTCGGCCACGGCACCGAAGCCGTCGGTCTGGATCAGCAGCAGGGAGCCGCCCCGCGCGGAGAGGTCCGAGCCGTGGAGGTCATCGAGCTGGGTGAGTGTGCCGCCGTCGAGCAGCTCCATGATGGCGGGCTGGACGCGGGCCTTGCCGACGGCGAGGACACCGGCGGCGGCGCGGCGGAAGTCCGGATAAAACGCGGCGATCGTCTGGACCTCGCGCGGTAGGTACTTGAGCCGGACCGTCACCGCGACCACGATCCCGAGCGTGCCCTCCGAGCCGACGAACAGCCCGGTCAGGTCGTAGCCGGCAACCCCTTTGAAGGTCTGGTGCCCGGTGTGGATCAGCGAACCGTCCGCGAGCACCACGTCGAGCGCCAGGACCGAATCCCGGGTCACCCCGTACTTGGCGCAGCGCAGTCCGCCCGCGTTGGTGGCCACATTCCCGCCGATCGTGGAGATCCTGAAGCTGGCGGGATCCGGGGCGAACATCAGCCCGTGCCCTGCCGCCGCCGCGTTGAGGTCGGCGTTGATGACACCGGGCTCGACGACGGCGGTCTCGTCGTCCGGGTTGAGGTCCAGGATGCGGTTCATCCGCTCGAGGCTCAGCACAATGCAGCCCTCGGTGGCGTGCGCCCCGCCGGAGACCCCGGTCCCGGCGCCCCTGGCCACCAGGGCGACCCCGCGGGCGGCGCAGGCCCTGACCGTGGCCTGCACATCCGCCACCGTTTCCGCCCGGACGACGGCCAGCGGCAGGCGGAAGTCGAGTACCGGCGCCTGGTCCACGGCGTATGCGGCGAGCGTAGCCTCGTCCACGGCGACCTTGGCGTGGCCAAGGGCGGCCGTGAGCTCGTCAGTGATGTTCATGATGGTCTGGGGCTCCGATCTTTCGGATTCCAGTCTAGGCGCGGGTTTCCGGGAGGCCGGTTCCCGGCAGGACCCACACGGCCGCGGCCGGACCGCGGGTGCGGATCAATGCGGATGCGCCGGGCTCATTCGCCGTGATCTGCCCGGCGGAGAAAGCCGGGGCGGGCCCGACGCCGGCCAGCTGCGCCGCGGAGAGCGAGCCGGCCGGCAGTTGCACCTCGGCGGCCGCCCGCGCGACGACGACGAGCACGGCGCTCTCTTCGGTTTCGCGCACGAACGCCAGGGCATCGCC
>JBFGBS010000413.1:0-2882 GCA_041567475.1 Arthrobacter sp. | reverse complement strand
CCGGAGCGCATGCGCTACATCGTCGAGGAGATCTACTTCGGTGACCGCACCGTCAAGGAGCTCGCGGCGGAACTCGGTTCCACGCACGCCGCCGTATCCCAGCAACGATCCGAAGCCATCCGGCTGATGCGCGACGGGCTGAGCACGCACTACGCGGATGATCCGGACCAGCACGTCGAAGTCCAGTCCCGCATCACGCCGCGGCGCCGCAACGACTATCTGGCGCAGCTTTCAGCTGCCACAACGGGTGGCATCACCCGGCCTGCGTTCCGGCTGAATCCGGCCCTGAACCGGGCTGTCTGAGCCGGGCGAACTGGTCCGGTTGCCGGCTCCCCGCACGGGAATGCTAAGCCAACTGCGAAATTCTCCCGGGCCTCTCGCGGGCCGCACCACTCTGCGGTAGCGTCGGAATGACCTGACCTACCGAGGAGGACGCATGAAAGCTTCACCGACTTTGACGGGCAACCTGCAGGCAGTATTGGTGGACCTGATCGACCTGCACGTCCAGGGCAAGCAGGCACACTGGAACATTGTGGGGACAAACTTCCGGGATCTCCACCTCCAGCTGGATGAGATCGTCGAGGCAGCACGGCAGTTCGCGGATGACACGGCGGAGCGCATGCGTGCCCTCCACGCGCTCCCGGACGGACGCAGCGCCACGGTGGCCAAGACCACCTCGCTGCCGGAGTTCCCGGCGGGGCTGATCGATACCCATGACGCGATCGAGCGGATCGTGGCCGCGCTCGAGGCAGCGGTCGGCACGATGCGTAAAGTCCACGACGAGGTCGACGAGGAGGATCCCACCTCAGCGGACCTGCTGCACGAGTTCATCGGCCGCCTCGAGCAGTTCGCGTGGATGGTCAATGCCGAGACGATGAAACCCACGGCCAAGGTCACGACGCCTTCGAAGAAGTAGCCAACGGCAGCAAGCCAGGGGCGCCGGGATTCTCCCGGCGCCCCTGACTTTCCTGCCGGCACCGCCTGGATGCCGCCTATTTCGCCCTGGGCACCTTGCGGAGAACGACGGCGGCCAGGACGGCTGCCCCCGCCATGAGCACGAGGGCGATCGCGGCCGTGATGTGCACCCCGGAATCAAAGGCGGTGCGCGCGGCGGCGGTCACTGACTCGGCCAGTGGGCCGGGCAGCCCCCGGGCGAGTTCCACGGCGCCGGCGAGCGTCTCCCGGGCCTGGCCGATGTCTGCTCCCGGGGCCAGCCCGGTGACCGCGTCCGGCAGCCGCAGGTTCCGCTGATAGGACGCGGTCAAAATCGATCCCAGGATGGCCGTGCCAAGCAGCGAACCCACCTCATAGCCGGTCTCCGAGATGGCCGAGGCCGCCCCGGATTTCTCGGCCGGGACCGCCCCGAGGATCAGGTCATTGGAGATCGTTTCGGCTGCGCCGACGCCCAGGCAGAGAACCAGGAGCGCCGCCAGCAGCACGGACGGGCCGGTGCTGTGGTCCCCGAAGGCCACGAGCGAATACGCCACGGTGCTGAGCAGGAGCCCGCTTGCGACCACAAAGCCCGGGCGGACCCGCTTCACGAGCGGCACCACCAGCAGGCCGGCCACCACCGTGGCAATCAGTGCCGGGACCATCGTGACGCCGGATGCCGACGGAGACTGCCCCTCAACCAACTGCAGGTGCTGGGACAGGAACAGGATGAAGCCGTTGTAGGAAAACAGCGCCAGGACGTTGGCGACGATCGCGGTACTGAAGACCCGGTTACCGAAGAGGCTGACATCCAGCAGCGGAGCGGTCAGGGCACCGCGTCCGAGGAACTGCTGCCGCCGGATGAAGACGTAGCCCATCAGCAGTCCCACGCCGATTCCGGCGAAGGATCCCAGGCCCGGACCGTGGGTTGCCAGTTCCTTGATGCCGTACACCGTCGGCGCCATGGCCAGGAGGGACAGGAAAATACTGGGCAGATCCACCCGGCCCGGGTTGGGGTCGCGGGATTCCGGGAGCAGGGCCGGGCCAAGCACCAGGAGCGGCAGGATGGTCGGCACCGCGACGAGCAGCACGGCGCCCCACCAGAAGTGTTCCACCAGCCAGCCGCCGGCAATCGGGCCGAGCGCCGCGCCGCCGGAGAACCCGGCAGCCCAGATCGCCACGGCCATCCGCCGCCGGTTAGGGTCCGGGAAGATGTTGCGGATCAGGGACAGGGTGGACGGCATCAGCATCGCGCCGAAGAAACCCAGCCCCGCGCGGCCCGCTATCAGCCATTCCGCGCTGGGGGCGAAGGCCGTGGCCGCGGACACCGCGGCGAAGCCCGTACTGCCGATCATCAGGAGCCGGCGCCGGCCGATCCGGTCGCCCAGGCTGCCCATCGCCACCAGCAGTCCGGCGAGGACCAGGGGATAGGCATCGACGATCCAGAGCAGCTGGATTCCGGAGGCGTCCAGGCTGCGTGCGATGGCAGGCAGGGCGAAGGTCAGTGCGGTGTTGTCCACCGCCACCAGCAGGACCGGGAACATCAGCAGCGCGAGCGCCAGCCAGTCCCGCCCCGGCCTCTGCCGGGACCGGGGCGGCGTGCTGATCAGCTGCGAAGTCGTCATGTTGCTCATGATCGTTACTGTACCGTCTGGACGGTGCATTTAAGAAATGAGCGGTGGTACGGGCAAGATGGAGGCCATGCCCAGAAAGCCAGTCGCCCGCGAAGCCGTCCTCGATAGCTTTATTTCCCTGCTCATCGAAGAAGGTGAACGCGCCGCGACGCTGGAGGCCGTCGCCCGGCGGGCCGGCGTCTCCAAGGGAGGTTTGCTGTACCACTTCCCCAGCAAGGAGGCGCTGATCTCGGCGTTGCTGGAGCGGCTGGACGAGCACCTCGCCGAGGACCTCCGGGCCATGGCGGACGCGCCGGAAGGCGCCGCCGCCTACTTCAT
>JBFGBS010000412.1:0-2883 GCA_041567475.1 Arthrobacter sp. | reverse complement strand
ACTAAATACGGCTTGGCGGTATCCTCTCACAGATACTTTGAATTTCTAGGCTGGTCTGCGCCAAAGCGATAGTGTTCCCTCATGGTGCCGAACGAACTGCCGCTTGCAATTGTCGTGGTCAATTACGGCTCCCACGACCTCCTCGAAACAAATCTGGTTCCCGTCTCCCGCCACACCCCCGACGCGAAAATCGTGGTGGTGGACAGCTATTCGGGCCCTGCAGAGCGGGCATCCGTGGAACGGCTCGCCGCCAGCCACGGCTGGGTCACAATTCTGCCGCCCACCAACGTGGGCTTCGGCGGCGGCATGAACCTGGGTGTCGCCAAGGCTGCCGAATTGGGCGCCCGGTGCTTCCTGCTCCTGAATCCGGATGCCGTCCTGGACGCCAGCAGCCTGCAGACGCTCAGAACCGCCGTCAAGGCGGACCCTTTGACGCTGCTCGCGCCGAAAATCTTCCGTTCGGATGGGTCGGTGTGGTTCGACGGCGCCGACCTGGATCTAACCGATGGATCCACCCGGGCAAGCAGGAAGAGCCCGGCCTCGGCCAAGGACACGTCCGTCCCCTGGCTCACTGGCGCCTGCCTCATGGTCAGCGACGAATTATGGCGGCTGGTGGGCGGTTTTGACGAGCGGTACTTCCTGTACTGGGAGGATGTCGACTTCTCCTACCGCGTTTTGTCAGCGGGCGCTCGGATCCGGGTGGTACACGAAGCCCCGGCCGTGCATGATGAAGGCGGCACCCACGCGGACGCCGCGGCGGGATCCGCCAGCCGCTCCAAATCGGCCACTTACTATTACTACAACGTGCGCAACAGGCTGCTGTTCGCCGGCCTGCACCTCGGGCCGGACGTGCAGCGCGCCTGGAAACGTGCCGCGGTTCGTGCGGCCCGCGATATTCTTCTGCGCGGTGGACGGCGGCAGTTCCTCAAGCCGCTGGTGCCGCTGCGGGCGGCAGTGTCCGGAACCCTGGACGGGTTGCGGCTAGCCCGGGACACGCAGCAGACCCGCTAAGGCGCCGCCGATGATGTGACTGGCCCGGGCAATCTCCCGGAGCGTCTTCGTGTGGGCGCGGGCCGTGCCCCAGTGCCCGTCCGCAACTTCGAACTGCGACGAGGAGGCGGCTTCCCGGCGCGGAAAAAGGCTGATACGCCTGACTTCGGCCGGCAGCCTCCCGGTTCCGCGCAGGTCATTCATCTCCCGGGCAAGGGCGCCGATTCCGGCCGCTGTGGCCGCTGCACCGGTCGCGCCCACGCGGTCCGGCAGGCGCTCGTCCGCCATCCCCTGGATAAACGCAGCGGCTTCCTTCAGCGTGAAGGTCTTGCGCCGGGCCCCGGGCTGCAGCCGGGCGACCGCGGTGCGATGCTCAAATGCCGCGACAAGGACCAGATCTGCGTCCTCCAGCTGCTGCGCCGTCAAGAGCCGTGAACGGTGGTGGGCACCGGCGCGCTCGCCGGACTTCGGCGCCGCTGCCAGCGCACGGGGGCACATCGGCGCGGCGGGCGCGGCCGCGGTTCCGGCGCTGCTGACCGAGACGCCACTCAGCAGGAGCTTTTCGCGAAGGACGGCTTCGGCGAGCGGGGAACGGCAGACATTGCCGGTGCAGATGAGAAGGATGGAGGCCATAAAGGGGGCCCTTCTGACGCAGGAAGAGACAGTGCAGGGTTCAAAGATAGTCCACCGGGCTACCGCCGGCGGCGACCGCTGAGAAGTGCGCTGGTACTATCACATCAACGCCGCCTGTCGGGCGCACGAGTCAGCACCACCGGCTTCGAGGGGGAGCATGCACGGATCCGCTGAACACACCACCGGGAGCCGGGCGCTGCCGGATGCATCGACCCGGCCCGGGCCGCCAATACCGCCCCGGCTCCCGCAGCTGGGGGACGGAAGCCGGGCCGCGCTGCTGGGAGTTTTCGCCGCAGCCCTGGCGCTGGCAGGCTCATGGAACGTCTCGTTGTGGACGGACGAAGCCGCCACGATCGCCGGTGCGCGGCGCGCTCTCCCCGAACTGTGGCTAATGCTTCAGAACGTGGATGCCGTCCACGGCCTGTACTACCTGCTGATGCACTTCTGGATAGACCTGTTCGGCCAGTCCGCCCTGAGCCTGCGGATGCCCAGCGCCCTGGCCATCGGGGCGGGAACAGCAGGCGTCTACGTACTGGCACGCCGCCTCGACGGACGCCAGCTGGCGCTCTGGAGTGCCCTGATCTTTGCACTGCTCCCCCGGGCGACGTGGGCCGGTATGGAGGCGCGATCATTCTCCTTCAGCGCGGCGGCCGCCGTCTGGCTGACAGTGGTGCTGATGGTGGCTCTGCAACGCGCCACGGCGTGGTGGTGGGCCGCCTACGCGGCTTTGGCGGCGACCGCGATAGCTTTCAACCTCTATCTGGTGCTGCTCCTGGCAGCGCACGCGGTGACGCTGCTGGTCCTGCGCGAGATCAACTGGCGGCTACGGATCTCCTGGGTCATGGCCGCGGGGCTGGGGACATTGGCGTCTGCCCCCGTGGTGCTTCTGTCCTTGCGGCAGGGAGGCCAGATCAGTGACCAGGGCCTGGGCTTGGCGCGGTGGGCCAGGAACGTCGTCATCAATCAGTGGTTTTTGGGCGACACGCCGACGACGGAACCGGACGGCGCGGGGACCGGCCAGCTGTGGGTGATCTCTGCTGTCGCCCTGGCTGCACTGTGCTGGCTTCTGATGGCATTCGCCCTCTGGCGTGCACTGAAGTCGCGGCGGGGCGGAGTCCTTCCCCGCTGGTTCCTGTGGGTCGTCCCGCAAGTCCTCCTGCCGACCCTGATCATCGGGTGCTATTCGCTACTCGTCCATCCGATGTACAACCCCCGGTACCTGACATTCAGTACGCCGGCGGTCGCCATCCTGATCGGCGT
>JBFGBS010000411.1:0-2884 GCA_041567475.1 Arthrobacter sp. | reverse complement strand
TCCCAGCCACACGGCGACCCCGGCCGGCCAGAGGGAGAAGGGGTTGCGCCACAGCCGGACGGCGAGCCAGGACACGGCGGCCCCGGCCAGGAACGGCCATGCCGTCGCAAAAACGCCGGTGATGATGTCGCCGCGTTCGTGGGCGTCCCTGCCGATCCCGGCGAACACCAGGATCATCAGCGCGTCCAGGACACCGGCAGCCGCGGATTTCCGCGCTGCCGGCTTCCCGGGTGTGGACAGGGCACGGGCATTGGGCGAAGGCATACTTCAAGCGTAGCCGCGCCGGTGCAGCCCGGGAGCTCTCCTAACCCCGGACCCCGCGGCCGCGCTTTGTACGCCCGGCCAGGCGGTGTCCTCTTGCTGTCCCGTCCGCGCAGGGTGTCAAATCCTTAACAGCACGTTCGCGACCACGCGAGGGCCCTGCAGCAGCGGCGAATCAGGAGATGCCATGCCGGCGAAAACGCCTCGAAACCCAGGCCGGATCCCCGGCCGGGGCGGCTCCGAGCTCCGGCGACCGGATGCATCCGACGGGCCTCCGCCCACGCACCCGGACGGGATCCGCAATGTTGCCCTGGTGGGACACTCCGGGGCAGGGAAGACGATGCTCGTCGAGGCGCTGCTGGCTGCCGCCGGGGTCATCGCCCGCAGGGGGTCGATCGCCGAGGGCAGCACGGTGGGTGACTCCGACCCGTCGGCCATCCACCAGCAACGGTCGGTCGCGCTGTCCCTCGCCCCGGTTGTCATTGGCGAGGTCAAGGTAAACCTGCTCGACACACCCGGCTACCCGGATTTTGTCGGTGAGCTGCGGGCCGGACTCCGGGCCGCCGATGCGGTGCTGTTCGTCGTCCCGGCGACCGATCCCGTGGACGAGGCGACGACCTCGCTGTGGGGTGAGTGTGAGCGGCTCAGAATGCCCCGGGCCGTGGTGATCAGCAAGCTTGAGCACCCGCGGGCGGATTTCGACGCCGCACTGTCGGCCTGCCGGCACGCCTTCGGCGAATCGGTGACGCCACTCTATGTGCCCGTCCGCAGCGCCGGCGCCGTGACCGGCTTGTTGGGACTCCTCTCCGGAACGGTCTCCGGGACCGGCGCCGCAGGTGCCGCGCCGGCGGACCGGGCCGCGGACGACGCCGAACGCGCGGCCGCGGAGGCCGCACGCAGCGCCCTCATCGAAGGCATCATCGCCGAAAGCGAGGATGAGACCCTGATGGAGCGCTACCTCGGCGGCGAAGCGATCGCGCCGGATGTCCTGATCAGCGACCTTGAGACAGCGGTTGCCAGGGGTTCGTTTTATCCGGTGCTGGCGGCCTCGGCGGACACCGGCCTGGGGCTGGACGCGCTCCTGGACATGCTGGCCCGCGCCTTCCCGAGTCCCGCGGACCGCGGCCTGCCGGTCATCACCGATCCGGCGGGCTCGCCGCTCGAGCTGGAGTGCGATCCGGAGGGGCCGCTGGCGGGGGAGGTGGTGCGCACCACCCTGGACCCGTTCCTGGGCCGGGTCAGCCTGGTCCGCGTCTTTTCCGGAACGCTCCGGGAGGATTCGGCAGTCCATGTGGCCGGACAGGGATTGGCGGCGCGCGGGCACGAGGACCACGACGGCGACGAGCGCGTCACCCACCTCTACTCGCCGCTGGGCTCGAGTCTCCGCCCGGTGCCCTACTGCGTTGCCGGTGATTTATGCGCACTGACCCGCCTGGTTACCGCGGAGACCGGCGATACCATTTCGGCCAAGGAAATGCCCCTGCTGGTCCGTGGCTGGGATCTGCCGGAACCGCTCCTGCCGGTCGCCGTGGAGGCCGCTTCGCACGGGGATGAGGACGCCCTTGCGCGGAGCCTGGCGAAAATCGCGGCCGGCGACCCGGCGCTCCGGGTGGAACGCAACGCCGAAACCCATCAGCTGATCCTGTGGTGCACGGGTGAAGCGCACGCCGACGTCGTCCTGGAACGACTTCGCGAGCAGGGCGTGACGCTCCGGACCACGGGTGTCATCACCCCGCTGCGGGAGACGTTTGCGGCAAAAGCGGCCGGGCATGGCCGGCACGTCAAACAATCCGGCGGCCACGGCCAATTTGCGGTTTGCGACATCGAGGTGGAGCCACTCGAACGTGGCGCCGGATTCGAGTTCGTGGACAAGACGGTCGGCGGGGTGATCCCCGGACCGTTCGTCGCGTCCGTGGAGAAGGGCGTGCGGGCACAAATGCAGAAGGGCGTGCTCTCCGGATTTCCCGTGGTGGATATCCGGGTGTCGCTGACGGGCGGCAAGACGCACAGCGTGGACTCATCGGATGCCGCCTTCCAGGCCGCGGGCGCCTTGGCCCTGCGGGAGGCCGCGGCGGCGGCCCGGATCCAGCTGCTCGAACCGGTCTCGTCCGTGACGATCACCGTCGCCGACGACTTCGTGGGCGCCGTGATGGGCGACTTGTCCGCCCGCCGCGGACGCCTGACGGGGACCACGTCCGCCGCGGGCGGAAACACCGTCATTAACGCCGAGGTCCCGGACCAGGAGCTCGTACGGTATGCCCTGGACCTGCGCGCCCTCACCGCCGGGAGTGGCCGTTTCCAGCGGACCTACCTGCGGCACGAACCGGTGCCGCCTGCCGTGGCCGCCGGTGCGGCCGGCCGGACCTGACAGGCGGCGGCCGCAGGTCCCTCAGCGCGGCCTGGGGAAATGCGCGCCGTGCCCGGGCCCGGTGGCTGCGGGCCCGCCGTCGATCCCGTCAGCCGGCCCCGGCCGGATCCAGTGTGACCCGGCGCAGCAGTTGGGCGTTCAGCGCCACGACAATTGTCGAAGCGGACATCAGGACGGCGCCGGTGGCGGGGGCCAGGACGATCCCCGCGAATGCGAGGACGCCGGCGGCAAGCGGCACGGCGATGACGTTGTAGC
>JBFGBS010000410.1:0-2888 GCA_041567475.1 Arthrobacter sp. | reverse complement strand
GGGGTCCGCACCGGCGCCGTCGACGTCGTGATCGGCACCCACCGGCTGCTGTCCAAAGACTTCGAATTCAAGGACCTGGGCCTCGTGATCGTCGACGAGGAACAGCGGTTCGGCGTCGAGCACAAGGAAGCGCTCAAGAAGATGCGCACCAACGTCGATGTCCTGGCCATGAGCGCCACCCCGATCCCGCGGACGCTGGAAATGTCCCTGACCGGCATCCGGGAGACCTCCACCCTGGCGACCCCGCCGGAGGAACGCCACCCGGTGCTGACCTACGTGGGGCCGTATACGGACAAACAGACCTCCGCGGCCATCCGGCGGGAACTGATGCGCGAGGGACAGGTCTTCCTGGTCCACAACCGGGTGTCCTCGATCGAGCGGACCGCGGCGCATATCCGCGAGCTCGTCCCCGAGGCCCGGGTGGAGGTGGCGCACGGCAAGATGTCCGAAAGCCGGCTGGAGAAGATCATTGTGGACTTCTGGGAGAAGCGCTTCGACGTGCTGGTCTGCACCACGATCATCGAGACAGGACTGGACATCTCCAATGCCAATACGCTGATCGTGGACGGGGCGGACAAGTACGGTCTCTCCCAGCTGCACCAGCTCCGCGGGCGTGTGGGCCGCGGCCGCGAGCGTGCCTACGCGTACTTCCTGTACCCGGCGGAAAAACCGCTGGGCGAGGTGGCGCTGGAACGCCTCAAGGCCGTGGCGACGCACAACGAACTCGGCGCCGGCATGCAGCTGGCCATGAAGGACCTGGAGATCCGCGGCGCCGGCAACCTGCTCGGCGGCGAACAGTCCGGCCATATCCAGGGCGTCGGCTTCGACCTCTATATCCGCCTCGTGGGCGAAGCCGTGGCTGACTACCGCGGCGAGGCCGAGGAGAAGGCCGCCGAGATGAAGATCGAACTGCCGGTCAACGCGCACCTGCCGCACGACTATGTCCCGGGGGAACGGCTGCGCCTCGAGGCTTACCGCAAACTCGCCTCGGCGCTGACCCACGCGGCCATCGACGAGGTCCTCGCCGAGCTCGTGGACCGCTATGGCGAGCCGCCGCTGCCGGCGAAGAACCTGATCGACGTCGCCCGCTTCCGGGTGGGTGCCCGGGAGGCAGGGCTGACCGACGTCGCCCTGCAGGGCAATTTCATCAAGTTCTCCCCGGCCCAGCTGCCCGAGTCCAAGCTCATGCGGCTGACCCGGATGTATCCCGGCGCGCAGGCCAAACCGGCGCTCGACGCCGTCCTGGTGCCCAAGCCCAAGACGGCACGGATCGGCGGCCGCGACCTGCAGGACGCCGAAATCCTCGACTGGGCCAACGGGGTCATCCGCAATATCTTCTCCGACGCTCCGCTGGCGGTGGGCTGAGGCATGATGGGCGGACACCACGCGGCGTCCGGCGCCGCGGCGTGGGTGGCCATTGCGTCCACCGGGCCGTACGCGCTGGGCTGGTATCCGCTCGATGCCACCGGAATCGTCATCGGTGCCATGGCGACGGCGGGCACGGCGCTGATCTGCGACTGGGACCACCGGTCCAGTACCGTGGCGCATTCGCTGCCGCCGCTCTCGAACCTGATTGCCCGCGGCATCGAGAAAGTCAGCGGCGGTCACCGGCAGGGAACCCATTCCATCGTTGGTGCGGTGTGCTTCGTGTTGCTTGCAACGTTCGCGGGGCAGCTGCAGGTGGACACGCGGTGGGGGGTGCTGTCCGTGGGCGCCGGCCTGCTCTGCCTGTTCCTGATCAACATTGCCGCCAAAGCCCTGAAGCTCTTCCCGAAGTACGGCGTCATCAGCAACTGGATCTTCGCGCTCGTGATGGCCGGGCTCGTGACCTGGTTCGCGCCGCAGCAATGGACCTGGCTGCCGGTTTCCATGCTCACCGGCGTCCTGGTGCACATCGTCGGGGACATGATTACCACCGGGGGCGTGCCGCTGCTCTGGCCGCTCGTGATCAAACCGCCGAAATTCCTGCGGAAACTGCCGCTACTGAAGGACGTCTGGAAAGCCAACGGGGCCTTTTCGATCCCGCTGCTGGGCCGGGCCGGCTCGCGCCGGGAATGGCTGGTCCTGATTCCGGTGAGCGCCTACGCCATGGTGGGGGTGGCCGTGGCGGTCCTGGCCCTGGCGCGATCGCATGTCCCCGGCTGGTATGCGCTGGGGACCTCGTGGCTCGAAGGGCTGCTCGGGCCGGTGTGAGCCTTAACTGACTGAAGCTCCGGAAATCCGGAGCTTCAGTCAGTTAACCGCCGGGGGCGGCAGGAGTCAGTTCTCGCCGGCCGAATCCGAGCGGCCCAGGACGGTCTGCGGAATCCAGAATGCCAGCGTGAACAGGCCCAGGCAGACGGCCATCGGCCAAGGATTGCCGAGGGTCAGGAAGGAGAGCGAGTACAGGGATGCGAAGAACAGGACCATCATCACGGTGAAGATGACGATGCTGGATGTCAGGCTGTTCTCGCCCCGCGGGGCCTTGCTGGTGTTGTTGGACATTCGTTCCTCCTCGGCCCCGGGGGGCTCAAACCTGTGGCAGCGGCAGGCGCGGATCAGTACGCGGACGAACCCTGTTCACCCTTGACGATCGCGATGCCTGAGCTGGCGCCAATACGTGTTGCACCTGCAGCAATCATAGCCTGTGCGTCGGCGAGGGACCGCACTCCGCCGGAGGCCTTGACGCCCAGGTCCGGGCCCACCGTGCGGCGCATGAGGGCGACGTCCGCAGCCGTGGCGCCGCCGCCGTTGAACCCGGTGGAGGTCTTGACGAAATCGGCGCCGGCTTCGACGGCAGCTTCGCAGGCCAGGACTTTCTGGTCATCGGTCAGCAGGGCCGTTTCGATGATGACTTTCAGGATGGCCCCGCCGTCGTGGACGGCTTCGGCGACCGCGGCGATGTCGTC
>JBFGBS010000409.1:0-2892 GCA_041567475.1 Arthrobacter sp. | reverse complement strand
GAGCCCTTGAAGAGCTCGAGGCAGCATTCGATCAGGATCTGTTCGGCGAAGGGATCGCCGACCTGGACGGCGGGGCGCTTGGACGGTTTGGTGTCGTCGAAGGATTCCGAGGCCAGCACCGAGGCGCCGCCAATGCCGTCGCCGCCGGTGCGGGCACCGAACAGCACCACCTTGTTGCCCTTGCCGGAGGCGTTGGCCAGCCGGATGTCCTCGTGGCGCATCACGCCGACGGCCAGGGCGTTGACCAGCGGGTTGCCCTGGTAGACGGCGTCGAAGACCATTTCGCCGCCGATGTTGGGCAGGCCGAGGGAGTTGCCGTAGCCGCCGATGCCGGCGACGGCACCGTGCATCACGCGGGCGGTGTCCGGGTGGTCGATGGCGCCGAACCGCAGCGGATCCATCACGGCCACCGGGCGGGCGCCCATGGAGATGATGTCGCGGACAATGCCGCCGATGCCGGTCGCCGCGCCCTGGTAGGGCTCCACGAACGAGGGCGAATTGTGCGATTCGATCTTGAACGTCACGGCCCAGCCGTCGCCGAGGTTGGTGACGCCGGCGTTCTCGCCGATGCCGACCAGCATGTCCTTCTTCATTTCATCCGTGACCTTGTCGCCGAACTGGCGCAGGTGGTTCTTGGAGGACTTGTAGGAGCAGTGCTCGCTCCACATCACCGAGTACATGGCGAGTTCTGCGCCGGTCGGGCGCCGGCCCAGGACCTTGACGACCTCGTCGAATTCGTTCTGCTTGAGTCCGAGCTCGGCCCACGGCAACTCCACGTCCGGGGTTGAGGCCGCGTTCTCGACGGTGTCGATGTTGAATTTCTTGGCGCCGGTGAGCGGACCGGTCGAGGTTTCCGTCATTTGGTTACTCCCACAATCTTGTTCAGCACCGAGGTAAAGAAGCCGAGGCCGTCGGTGTCCGTGACGCCGAACCCGTCCAGGGACGCCGGGCCGTACCCGACCTCGACGGCATGTTCGGGGTGCGGCATCAGGCCGACGACGTTGCCGGCGGCGTTGGAGATGCCGGCGATGTCACGGCGGGAGCCGTTCGGATTGAAGCCGACGTAGCGGAACACCACGCGGCCTTCTGCTTCGAGGGCGTCCAGGGTCTTGTCGTCGGCGATGTACTGGCCGTCCTGGTTTTTCAGCGGAATGGTGATTTCCTGGCCGGCAGCGTAGTCCCGGGTCCAGTCCGTGGCGTTGTTTTCCACCCGCAGCACCTGGTCGCGGCACATGAACTTGAGGTGATCGTTCTTGATCATCGAACCGGGCAGCAGGTGCGACTCGGTGAGGATCTGGAAGCCGTTGCAGATGCCGAGGACCGGCAGCTTCGCGTCGGAGTTGGCGGCGTCTATGACTCTGGCCATGAGGGGCGCGAAACGGGAGATCGCGCCGGCGCGGAGGTAGTCTCCGTAGGAGAACCCGCCGGGAATCACGACGGCGTCGACGTCGCCCAGGGTCGTGTCGGCGTGCCAGAGCGCCACCGGCGTGCCGCCGGCGAGCCGGACCGCGCGGGCGGCATCCCGGTCGTCCAGGGTGCCGGGGAAGGTGATGACGCCGATCTTCGCACCCGCGAGTGTCGGCTCGATCGTGGCGGCGAGGGCGTCGCCGATCAGGGGGATTTCAGTCATGTCAGGCCTCGACGACCTCGACGTTGACGACGTCCTCGATGACCGGGTTGGACAGCAGGGTCTCGGCGGCGTCCCGGGCCTGGGCCAGGATCTCCTCTGTCACCTCGCCGTCCACCATGAGTTCAAAGCGCTTGCCCTGGCGGACGGAGCTGAAGGCAGTGAAGCCCAGCCGGGGCAGTGCACCCACGATGGCCTTCCCCTGCGGGTCCAGAATCTCGGGCTTGAGCATGACGTCGACAATGATCCGGGGCATCCGGCAACTCCTGTGCGTGAGCAGGTGGGTAAGGGCGCAGCGGAGTGATGCCGTCTCACGCCGGTCTCACCAGTAACGGTGACGTCAAGAAACGATGTCGTTAAAAGAGGTGTGATCGGGCGCTCCGCGAGCTTGCAACCCCATTCTACCGGCCCCGGCCGGTCCCGGCGCATTCGGGCCGTGAGTGTGAACCGCGGCCGCGGCCATGGCGGCGGCTATGGATCGGATCCGCTGCCGTCAGTAGGATGGCGGCATGGCTGAGAATCCCAAATCCGTGGTGTTGCCCGTCGTCGCCGCCGCAGTGTTCGCCGGACTGGGCCGGATGGTTCTCCAGAAGATCAAAGCGGACCGCGCTGCCCGTGAGAGCAACGTCGCCGGCGCGCTGGACGAGGAAACCCGGGCCCGGATCAGCAAGGTGGTCCGGACGCCGAGCTAGCCGCCGGCCCGGCGGCCTTGCTCGGGCTGCCGCCGCCCCCTCACCGCGCTCTCGGAGCTGGCCGGATTCGTCGCGCCGCAAAAGCGTATGACAAAACTGTCGTCACCCTATGTGGCCTGTGTCATATCCGGGAAACATTCTGTACTGTATGAAGCGGCTGGTGTATCCCGCGTCTGCGCGGGATCTGCTGGGGGGCAGTTAGCCCAGCCCAATCGGCCCGGTGCTGCAACCGGGGCCGTTTCCTACGAAAGGTCTCAAGCACCCGTGAAATCACCAGGTAAGAGCTTCCTTCGAAGCGGGGGACTCCGGAGGGCCGTGGCGCTGACCCTGGGCCTGCCCCTACTCCTCTCGACCGCCGCAGTCGCCCCGGCCACCGCGGCCCCGGCCTCCGGGCCGGCCGCCACGAACGTGGCGCAGAAGAGCATTGATCCGAACACCTACCAGGACGGACGCTATGTTGTGGTCCTGGCCGAAAAGCCGTCCGCAACGTACGACGGCGGCACCCCGGGACTGCCGGCAACGAAGCCGGAGAAGGGGCGCAAGCTCGACTCCAGCAAGTCCGAGGTCAAGAAG
>JBFGBS010000408.1:0-2898 GCA_041567475.1 Arthrobacter sp. | reverse complement strand
TGTCTCCGGGGCTATTCGAGGCCGCGGCGCTTCAGCAGCGGTTCCAGTCCGGCGTCGCGGCCCCGGAACGCGCGGAAGGACTCGAGCGGATCACGGCTGTTGCCGCGGGAGAGCAGCTCTGCCCTGAAGAAGTCGCCGTTGGCGCGGCTCAGGCCGCCGTTGTCCTTGAACCACTCCACCGTGTCCGCGTCCAGGACCTCGCTCCAGATGTAGGAGTAGTAGCCCGCGGCGTAGCCGTCGCCGGCGAAGATGTGCTGGAAGTAACCCGTGCGGTAGCGCGGCGGAATGAGGGGGTGTGCCACTCCGGCGGCGGCCAGCGCCTTCGCCTCGAACTCCAGTACGTCCCCGGGCTCCTCCCCGGGGCCGAGCACATGCCAGGCCAGGTCCAGCAGGGCCGCGCCCAGGTATTCGGTGGTGCCGAAACCTTCACCCCACAGCCGTGCTGCTTCGAGCCGGTCCACCACGTCCTGCGCGAGCGGCTCGCCGGTGGCATGGTGCCGGGCATAGTTGGCGAGCACCTCCGGCCACAGGATCCACATTTCGTTGACCTGTGAGGGGTACTCCACGAAGTCGCGCGGCACGGCGGTGCCGGAGAAGCGCGGATAGGTCACCGAGGAGAAGAGCCCGTGGAGGGCGTGGCCGAACTCGTGGAAGACGGTGCGGAGTTCGTCCAGGCTCAACAGGGTGGGTTCCCCGGCCGGGGGTTTGGAGATGTTGAGGTTGTTGATCACCACGGGCCGGGTGTCCAGGAGCCGGGACTGTTCCACGAGCGAGTTCATCCAGGCGCCGCCGCGTTTGGATTCCCGGGTGTAGTAGTCGCCCAGGAACAGGCCGAGGCCGGTGCCGTCGGCGTCCTTGACTTCCCAGACGCGGACGTCCGGGTGGTAGCCGGTGAGGTCGGTGCGCTCGTGGAACGTGATGCCGTACAGGGCGTTGGCGGCGTGGAAGACCCCGTCGGTGAGGACCCGGTCCAACTCGAAGTAGGGGCGCAGGGCCTGCTCATCCACCGCGTATCGTTCGCGTTTGACCTGGGCTGAGTAATACGCCCAGTCCCAGGCCTCCAGCGGATGGCCCGCCGCCTCCGCCAGCGCGGCCGCCTCGGCGTCGGCGTTGCGGACGGCTGCCGGGGCGAGCCGGTTGAGCATGGCCTGCACCGCGGTGAAGTCGGGCGCCGTCTGGAGGTCCACGGTCAGTTCCGCGAAGTTCGCGAAGCCCAGCAGTCCGGCCTTCTCGGCCCGGAGCCGGACCAGGTCCATAACCAGGTCCCGGACGTCCAGGCTGCCGCCGGAGCTGCCGCGGCCCACGGATGCCTCCATGAGGCGCCGGCGGATGTCCCGGTTCTCCAGGGACGCAAGGGCCGGCTGGTTGCTCGGCAGGATCAGGGTGAGCAGGAACTTCCCCTCATGGCCGGCGGTGCGGGCGGCCTCCGCGGCACTGGCGATATCGTCCGCGGGCAGCCCGGCCAGTTCCGCGGCATCCTCGAGCAGGAGAGCCGCGGACTTCAATCCTTCCTTGACCCGCTGCCCGAACCCGGTACCGAGCCGGGAGAGTTCCGCATTGAGCGCCCGGAGCCGGTCCTGGCCGGCCGCGTCCAGCTGGATGCCGGAGGCCCGGAACTCCTTCAGGTATTCCTCCACGAGCCGTGCCGCCTCCGGTTCGAGGGCCCCGGTATCCAGGGCCGCGAACCGGTCGAAGAGTGCCCGGTTGAGGTAAATGGCGTCCTGGTGCGCTGAGAGCAGCGGGGAGAGCCGGGTTTCCAGCTCCCGGATGGCGTCCGAGGCATCCGCCGAGACGAGGGTGAAGAACGACGCTGACGCGCGGGCAAGGAGCCTGCCGGATTCCTCCATCGCGACGGCAGTGTTCTCGAACGACGCCGGCGCCGGGTTGCCGATGATGTGCTGGATTTCTTCGAGGTGTTCGGCCAGGCCGGCCTCGATGGCTTCGGCGTAGTCGCCATCCGCAATATCGCCGAAGGGCGGCAGCCCGTAGGGCAGGGTGCTGGGAGTCAGGAGCGGGTTAGTCATGAAGCAACTGTTTCATGACCAATGTTGGATCTCAACGGCATCACCCGTGATTTTCCGTGTCATCCGATTTAGGATGGCGCCCATGCGATTGAGGTCCGGGAAGTTCGGCGTACGGGCGGCGGCAGGCAGCGCCGCGGCGGCACTGCTGGTGGCCGGCTCAGGCTGCGGTCTGCTGGCAGCGCAGGAACCATCCGGTGGCCGGTCGCCCGCCGGCGGGACGACGGCCGCCGTCAGCCCGGCCGTGACCCCCACACCCGCACCGACACCCGCACCGACTCCGACCCCGGGAAAGGGCCCTGCCTGTGAGGCCCTCCGCTGCACCACCGTGCTGGTGACCGGGGACCTGCTGGTCCACGCCCAGCTCTGGCAGCAGGCCCGCGAGGACGCGGCAGCCTCCGGAACCCCGGGCCTGGACTTCGTGCCGTTGCTCGAAGGGCAGCGGCGGTACATCGGGAAGAGCGACCTGGCCATCTGCCACCTCGAGACCCCGGTGGCCGGCCCCGACGGGCCGTTCTCCGCCTACCCGTCGTTCAACGTCCCGCCGCAGATCATCTCCGCCGCCCGGGAGATCGGCTACCGGGCCTGCACCACGGCCAGCAACCACACCATTGATCAGGGCACGGCCGGGCTGGTGCGGACCCTGGATGCGCTCGACGCCGCCGGGATGAAGCACACCGGCGCCTACCGCACCGAGGCCGAGGCCCAGGGCGTCCTGATCCTCGACACCGACGCCGCCAGGATCGCCGTCGTCAGCGCCACCTACGGGCTCAACGGACTTGTCCCTGATGCCGCCTGGCGGGTGGACATGCTCGACGCTGCCGCCATGATCGCCAAGGCGCAGCAGGCCCGGGCATTGGGGGCCGACATCGTTTTG
>JBFGBS010000407.1:0-2900 GCA_041567475.1 Arthrobacter sp. | reverse complement strand
GCCGTCTGCCTCGGCGTGGTCGTGACGGGCGCCGGGCCGCATGCCGGCGACGCGAACGCCCCGCGCAACAACCTCGACTGGGACCTGTTCTCGCATATCCATGCCGTCCCGGCCTACTTCGTGACGGCCGGGGCTCTCCTCGGCGTGTACCTGGTTCTTCGGGCCGGGATCCGCGGCCCGTTCCGGACCGGCGTCCTCCTCCTGCTGGGCGTCACCCTTCTGCAGGCCACGATAGGGTTCACGCAGTATTACAACGGGATCCCGGAACTGCTCGTCGGCGCCCATATGCTCGGCGCCGCCCTACTTATGAGCGCCGCGACGAACACCGCAGACCTGGCCCGCAGCAGCCCGGTGGCGTAACCGGCGGCCCGGCCCCGACTGAACAGCAAAGCACCCCCGGTCAAGCTGACCGGGGGTGCTTTGCTTTGTCCATTTGTCCATAAGGCCGGAGGGCTCTCGCGGATCCGACGGGATCCTCGCCCCGGAAACCTGCCGGGCGCCGGAAACCTATACGGCGGCAGGCAGATGTGGCTTCGAAGCCTAGCCCCCCATGAGGGGTGCGCCCACAAACGGGTCAACCGCAAGGGCAATGAAGAGCAGGGTCAGGTAGCTGATCGAGCCGTGGAAAACCTTCATCGCGACCTTGTTGGACACATCACCGCTCTGTGCCCGCGTGTGCAGGGCGTGCGACTCGTAAAGGAACCAGGCGCCGGCCACGACAGCCGTCACGGTATAAACCCAGCCGGCCCCGCCGGCGGGCACCATCAGCAGTGAGCAGGCCACCATGGCCCACGCGTACAGGACAACCTGCACCGAAACCACTTTCGCCCCGGCGATGGCCCCGAGCATCGGGACGTTGGCGTTGCGGTAATCCTCGCCGTACCGCATCGAGAGCGGCCAGTAGTGCGGCGGAGTCCAGAGGAAGATGACCATAAAGAGCACGACGGCGGGCCACTCCACCGTGTTGGTCACGGCCGCCCAGGCGATCAGGACCGGAAAACAACCGGCCGCGCCGCCCCAGACGATGTTCTGGGCGGTCCGGCGCTTGAGGATGATCGTGTAGATCACGACGTAGAAGACGATGGCCCCGACCCCAAGCCACGCGGCGAGCGGGTTCGCGCCGAACCAGAGAATCGCGATGGCCGCCGCACCCAGCAACCAGGAGAACACGAGGGCCTCACGGGGCGTGATCTCGCCCGTCACGAGCGGGCGGTTCTCGGTGCGGTGCATGAGCTTGTCGATATCGCGGTCAATGTAGCAGTTGAACGCGCCGGCGCTGCCGGCCGCGAACGCTCCGCCGATGAGTGTGGCGAGGATCAGCCCGATCGGGGGAAAACCACGCTCCGCGTAGATCATGGTGGGCAGGGTGCTGACCAGCAGGAGTTCAATCACGCGGGGTTTGGTGAGCGCCAGATACGCCTTGGCCTTGCGGCGGAAGCCAAGTCTTCCCGGGACCGGGGAGGCGTTCAACGATATGTTTGTTGTGCTCACGGTGGCAGTCACTCTGTTCTGTCTGGCTGTTCAGTCCGGCGGGTTATTCACAACGGCCGGGGGTCCACGCGCAGCGCAGATGCGTGTCCACACCCCGTTGGAAGCCACCACCCATCATACCGTGACCGCACCGACGCCGTGCCCGCCATCCCCCATTTACCGGCGCGGAATGATTCCGGCAGATTAACGCGCGCTCACTTCCGCTTCATGACAAGGTGATTCATATAAGTCCATTTGCGGTCCAATTAGTGAGATATCCAGCACTCAAGCCGTGGAAAAGGGCTAAGCTGTCTGCAGATCAGCGCATACGCATTGAGAGCCGGAGCCGGCTTTCCCGCAGTTTGACCTGCGTCTGAATGATAGATCCACGTTTCGATGGTGAACGGCGGGTACTAACCGCAGCGGGCACCACCCTGTGCCCGGAGCGGAGGACCGTCCCGCCGGCCGTCAGCACAGAGAGGGGCCCGGTTTTCGTGCCACATTTGGAAGAGCAAGAACTGTCATGGACCGATTTGGACCGGCGCGCGGTGGACACGGTCCGGGTGCTGGCCGCGGATGCGGTGGAGAAGGTCGGGAACGGCCACCCGGGCACGGCCATGAGCCTGGCCCCGGCTGCGTACCTGCTGTTCCAGAAGATGATGCGGCACGACCCGGCGAACCCGGACTGGCTGGGCCGGGACCGCTTCGTCCTGTCCCCGGGCCACACGTCCCTGACCCTGTACATCCAGCTCTTCCTCTCCGGCTACGGCCTGGAACTGAAGGACCTGCAGGCACTGCGGACCTGGGATTCGCTGACTCCGGGACACCCGGAGTACAAGCACACGAAGGGTGTGGAGATCACGACCGGCCCGTTGGGCCAGGGCCTGGCCTCCGCGATCGGGTTCGCATACTCCCAGCGCCGCCAGCGCGGCCTGTTCGACGCCGACGCCGCCCCGGGCACGAGCCCGTTTGACCACACCATCTGGGTCATCGCCTCCGACGGCGACCTCCAGGAAGGCGTGACGTCCGAGGCCTCCTCCCTGGCCGGGCACCAGGAACTGGGCAACCTCGTGGTGATCTACGACGAGAACCACATTTCGATCGAGGACGACACCGACGTGGCGTTCACCGAAAACGTCCTGGGCCGCTACGAGGCCTATGGCTGGCACACCCAGCGGGTGGACTGGACCCGGACCGGGGACTACGTCGAAGATGTCGCCGAGCTGCACAAGGCGCTGCTGGCGGCGAAGGCCGAAACGAACCGGCCCTCGATCATCTCGCTGCGGACGATCATCGGCTACCCGGCGCCGAAAAAGCAGAACACCGGCAAGATCCACGGCTCCGCGCTGGGCTCGGAAGAAGTCGCGGCCCTCAAGAAGGTCCTCGGCTTCGACCCCGAGGCCACCTTCGCCGTCGACGAGGACGTCCTG
>JBFGBS010000406.1:0-2903 GCA_041567475.1 Arthrobacter sp. | reverse complement strand
GGCAGCGGCAGCTTGCAAACGCCCGACGGCGGAAGGGTCGCCCTCGTGCCGGACGCCTCGGACGACCTCTTCACGCGGGACACCGTCGAAGGGGAGCTCCGCGCGGCCGAGCGGCGCCTTGCCCGCCGAAAGAACGGCAGACACCCCGCGCCCGGTACTGCGGCTTCGCACCTGGCCCGCCTGCGGGGCGACGCCTCGATGCCGTTGGGACGCGAGCATCCCCGGGACCTCTCCGCCGGCGAGCGCAGGATCCTGGCCATCGCGCTGCAGACCCTGGATAACCCCCAGGTCCTCCTGATCGATGAGCCCACCCGCGGTCTCGATCCTGCGGCGCGCACGGCCGTCGCCGCGGCACTCCGGGCCGCAGCAGAGTCAGGCGCCGCGGTCCTGTTGGCCACCCACGACCTCGACTTTGCCCACAGCCTCGGCGCCCGGATCCTGCCAATGCATGACGGCGTCGCGCCCGCTCTCGCGCCGGTCGAAGAACCGGAGCCGCAGCTCCCGCTTCCCCTGCCGCACCGGCCGGCAGGTGCCGGACCAAAGCCCCGGGTCACCGAAACAGATTCACAAGGCGCGAAAAGACCCCGCCGCCTCCGGATGCCGCGCGGCGTCGAACTCGCGGTCCTCGCGGCAGCGAACCTGCTCGCCCTTGCCGCGTTCTGTTGGCCGCTGCTTGCCGCCGCCCTACCGCAGGACGCCGCCGCGGCCCTGCCCTACGCGGCGCTGGCCATCGCACCGCTCGCCGCCGTCGCCATCGCCGTGTCCATGGACGGCGCGGTCCGCTCGGCGCACACGGTGGCGCTGCTCGGGGTCCTGGCCGCCGTCGGCTCCGCGGTGCGCGTGGCGAGCACCGGCGTCGGGGGCGTGGAAGCGGTCTTTATCCTCCTGATCCTGGCCGGCCGGGCGTTCGGCGCCCGGTTCGGCATGCTCCTCGGCGCCACGACTATCGCCGTCTCCAGCGTCCTGTGGGGTGGCATCGGGCCCTGGACGCCGTTCCAGATCTTCGCCTGCGCGTGGGTGGGCGCCGGGGCCGGCCTGCTCCCCCGCCGGGTCCGCGGCAAGGCCGAACTGTGGATGCTGGCCGGCTACGGCATTCTGGCGTCCTACCTGTTCGGGTTGCTGACCAACCTGTGGTTCTGGCCGTTCGCGGTGGGCGCCGGCACCGGCATCTCCTACGTGCCGGGCGCTCCGCTGGGCACCAACCTCAGCAGCTTCCTGCTGTACACCCTGTTGACGTCGACGGCCGGATGGGACACCCTGCGTGCCGTCACCACGATCATCGGCATCGCCGTGGTGGGGCGGGCGATCCTCGCGGCACTCCGGCGGGTGAAGCCGGTCTCCATCGCGCTTCCCCGACGCGGTGGGAAGTCCGGGCACGCCCGACCCGTCCCTGCCGAGGACCGGCTGCATCTCGGGGTCTGAGGAAGCTATTGGGATACCCGGGCTGCACGCGGTCCATGACCTATCGGCGGGACCTCAGGGCGCTACTCGCGAACCTCGATGTCTGGGTGGTTTTCTATGAAGTTAATGGTCAAGCAAACTCAGCAGTCTCCCGGAGATAGTGCCCCCGCCGCCTGCCGCGAGAGTGCTGGCCGCGAGCTCAGCGGCCGGTGCCCATCCGGTCACGCGCGCAACTCACAAGGGCGGACAAATCGAGCCCGTAGGTCGGCCCCTCGCCTGAACCGTACTCCTCGAGTCGGGCCGCACCGCGCTCGAAGATCCGGAGCGCGCCAACGCTGTTCCCCCGGGCAGCGTGGGTGAGCCCGACACAGATCTGGGCGAGACCTTGCCAAAGGCTGCGTTCTTGGGCCGGCCCAGCTTTCCATCGGGCCTCAAGTACCTCATGTGCGGCAAAGGGCCGGCCCGCTTCAACCAGGCTCCGGGCCGAGACCAACGTCTCCGCCGGCGGCAGCGGCTCCTCGGAGACCGGCTCCACGCCGGCGCTTCCGTACGGCAGCGGCCGTCCAAGAGCGTCACGCGGCCTGGCCTGCCGCGGGCGCCTTGAAGCATCCCGATCCCGGTCACCGGTCATTGCAGTTTCCGCTCTGAGTGTCTGTGGACCTTAGCAACCTTCATCCGCCTAATGCTATAGCTCGGCCCTTCGAACCGAGCACAAGGGGTCGTTTCAGACCCCAACTCACACCTTGAAGTACTTCGCCTCCGGGTGGTGGAACACGAACGCGTCGGTGGACTGTTCGGGGTGCAGCATCAGCTCATCGCTCAGGACCACGCCCATCCGCTCGGGCTTCAGCAGCTCCACCACCTTGCGGCGGTCCTGCATGTCCGGGCAGGCCGGGTAGCCCAGGGAGAAGCGGGCACCGCGGTAGTCGAGCTTGAACAGCCCCGCCTTGTCCTTGGGCTCCTCCGCGGCGAACCCCAGCTCCTTGCGGACGCGGGCATGCCAGAACTCCGCGAGCGCCTCGGTGAGCTGCATGACCAGGCCGTTGAGCTCGTAGTAGTCGCGGTACTGGTTGGCCGCGAACATCTTGGACGTGAACTCCTCGATCTTCGCCCCGGCGGTGACCAGCTGCACCGGCAACACGTCCACCTGGCCCGAGTCGCGCGACCGCACAAAGTCGGCCAGGCACAGGTGCCGGTCCCGGCGCTGGCGCGGGAAGTCGAAACGCAGCCGCTCGGTGCCGACCGGGCCGCCGGAGCCGCCGTCGGGGGCGAGCAGGCCCGCGGTGCCGAGGACGCCGTCGGGGTCCTCGCCGTGGTGCAGGACCACCACCTGTTCCCCCTCGGTGACCACCGGGAAGTAGCCGTAGGCGACGGACGCATCCAGCATCCCCTCGCCGAGGATCCGGTCCAGCCAGTACCGCAGGCGCGGCCGGCCCTCACGCTCCACCAGTTCCTCGTAGGAGGCGCCGTCCTCGCCGCGGCCGGGCTTGAGCCCCCACTGC
>JBFGBS010000405.1:0-2911 GCA_041567475.1 Arthrobacter sp. | reverse complement strand
GTCGAGCGGACGCAGGACCCGCAGGTCCAGCACCTCGGCGTCGATGCCGTCCGCGGCGAGCTGTTCGGCGGCGTCGAGCGTTGCCGGCAGCGTCCCGCCGTAGGTGATCAGCGAGATATCGGTGCCGGGCCGGCGGATGGCGGCGGTTGTGATGTCGACCGCGCCGGCATCCTCGGCGATCTCGCCGGCAACGTTGTACAGCGAGCCATGCTCAAAGATGAGCACCGGATCCGGGTCCTCCAGGGCAGTCCAGAGCATCCCGCGGGCGTCCTCGAGGGTGGCGGGGGCGAGGATCCGCAGGCCCGGAATGTGCGCGTACCAGCCCTCGAGGCTGTGCGAATGCTGGGCGCCCAATTGCCGGCCGGCCCCGGTGGTCATCCGGATCACGAGCGGGACGTTGAACTGGCCGCCGGACATATGCAGCAGGGTCGCTGCGTTGTTCACGATCTGGTCCAGTGCGAGGAGGCTGAAGTTGACCGTCATGACCTCCACGATGGGGCGCATCCCGCCCAGTGCCGCGCCGATCCCGGCGCCGACGAACCCGGATTCGGACAGCGGGGTGTCCCGGATGCGATCCGGGCCGAACTCCTCCAGCAGGCCCAGGCTCACGGCGAATGAACCGCCGTAGGGGCCCACATCCTCGCCCATCATAAAGACCCGGTCGTCGCGAAGCATGGCGTCGCGAATTCCGGCCCGGAGCGCCTCCCGGTAGCTGGATTTCATGATGTGCCCTTTCCCCGGGCGGGTCCATGCCCGGAGCCGGAGCCGGAGCCTGAGCCCGGGCCGGTGCCCGGTCCGGGATCGCTGTAGACGAACCGGGTCAGGTCGCGGACCGGTTCCAGCGTCCCGGCCTCGGCGACCTCGACGGCGGCGCTAATTTCGGCCGCCGCGGCGGCCTGCAGGTCCGACCAGTCGGAGCCGGACAGCTGTCCCGCGGCTTCCAGCGCGGTGCGGAGCAGGGTGATCGGATCGCGCTCCATCCACCGTTCGACTTCGGCCTTGTCCCGGTACCGTTCCGGATCGAACATGGAGTGCGGCCGGAACCGGTAGGTCCGCAACTCCAGGAAGTGCGGGCCGCCGCCGGACCTGACGGCGTCGACGGCCCGGCGCCCGGCCTCCTCGACGGCGAGCACATCCATCCCGTCCACGGCCCAGGCCGGGATCTCGTAGGCGGCGGCCTTGAGCGCGATGTCCAGTTGGGACTCGGAACGGGCCAGGGCGGTCCCCATGGCGTAGAGGTTGTTTTCGCAGCAGAAGAGCACCGGCAACTGCCAGAGCGCGGCGAGGTTGAGGCTCTCGTGGAACTCGCCCTCGGCAACGGCGCCCTCGCCGAAGAAGCACGCGGTGACGTTGGAACGGCCCGCCATTTTGTCCGCGAGGGCCAGCCCGACGGCGAGCGGCAGCCCGCCGGCCACTATCGCGTTCCCGCCGTAGAACCGGGTGCCGGCGTCGAAGAGGTGCATGGACCCGCCGCGACCGCGGCAGCAGCCCTCCAGGCGACCGTACATTTCGGCCAGGATCGATCCCGCGGAGACGCCGCGCAGGAGCGCGTGGCCGTGTTCCCGGTAGGTCGCGACGACGGCGTCCTCCGGCGCGAGGGACTCCATCACGCCGGCGGCGACGGCTTCCTCGCCGATATAGACATGCAGGAAGCCGCGGATCTTGGCGGCGCTGTAGAGCTCGATGCAGGTTTCCTCGAGCTGGCGCACGCGCAGCATCTGCGAGAGCAAATGCCGTCCGTGCTCCGGGTCCACCCGGCCGGCGGGTCCGCCCGCTGCCCGGGTCATGGCCGAGTCTCCGGCGGGGACTCAACCGTGGAGGTATCGCCCTCCGGGAGGCCGAGCTCGCGGGCTTTGAGCAGGCGGCGGAGGATTTTGCCGCTGCGGGTCTTCGGCAGCGCCGCGGTGAAGTCCAGCAATCGCGGTGCCACCGCCGGGCCGAGCCGTTTACGGGCAAAAGCGATAATGTCCAGCCGCAGGGCCTCGGAAGGATCCCGGCCGGGGCGGAGTTCCACGAAGGCCTTGACGATTTCGCCGGCGACGGGGTCCGGGACTCCGATCACGCCGGCCTCGGCCACGGCCTCGTGTTCCATCAGGGAACTCTCCACCTCGAACGGGCCGATCAGATGCCCGGAGGACTTGATGACGTCATTGCCGCGGCCGACGAACCAGTAATACCCGTCGCTGTCCCGCCGTGCGAGATCCCCGGTGAGGTACCAGCCGCCCACGAAGCAACGCCGGTAGCGCTCCTCCTCATGCAGGTAGCCGCGGAACATGGACGGCCAGCCCGGCCGGAGCGCCAGTTCGCCGACCGTGTCGGGGTCCGTGACCAGCACCGCCGCGCCCTCGCGCAATAAAGGGTTGCCCTCGGCGTCGCGGGAGAGGATGGCTGCTTCGACGCCCGGCAGCGGACGGCCCATGGAGCCGGGCCGGATGTCCATGGCCGCGTAATTGGAAATCATGATGCCGCCGGTTTCGGTCTGCCACCAGTTATCGTGCACGGGCTGGCCGAACGCCTCCCGGCCCCAGAGCACCACCTCCGGGTTGAGCGGCTCGCCCACGCTGGCGACGAAGCGCAGGGCCGATAGATCGTGCGCCCGGGCGCGGCCCGTCCCGGCTTTCATCAGCATCCGCAGGGCGGTGGGCGCGGTGTACCAGACGGTCACGTGCTGTTCGGCGAGGATCCGGTACCAGCGCTCCGTGTCCATTTCCTCCTCGTCCACGACGGTGGTCACGCCGTGGGTCAGGGGTGCGATCACGCCGTACGAGGTGCCGGTCACCCAGCCGGGATCCGCCGTGCACCAGTAGATATCCCCGGGGTGCAGGTCCAGGGCGAAGGCGCCGGTCGAATGGTGGGCCGTCACGGCGTCGTGCACATGGACGGCCCCTTTCGGGGTGCCGGTGGTGCCGCT
>JBFGBS010000404.1:0-2923 GCA_041567475.1 Arthrobacter sp. | reverse complement strand
TAACCGGGCAGCCCCGCGGTCCGGCCCACGGGTTTCCCGCGCGGGTTGAGCACGGTGACCCGGCGCCCCGGGCCCAGGTTGGCTTCCAGCAGGGTCTTGGCGTCCGTGATCATGGCGGTGAGGTCCGGCACGTCCGCGACGGGGACAGCGGGGTGGACGCCGGAGAGGAAGCACGCTTCGCAGCGGTAAATGTTGCCGATGCCGGCCAGGTTCCGCTGGTCCAGGAGTGCGACGCCGATCGGGACGTCGGGGTTGGCGCGGAGCCGTTCCTCGGCGTCGGCGATGTCCCAGTCGGGACCCAGCAGGTCCGGTCCGAGGTGACCCACGATGGACTCTTCATCCGACGTGCGGACGACCTCCACGATCCCTAGCGAAAACCCGACGGCGTCCGCCGCCGCGGTGCGCAGTACGCAGCGGGCCGTGAACCCGGGTTTCCGCCAGCGGCCGCCCGGCGGGTAGACCTGCCAGGTGCCCTCCATCTTCAGGTGCGAGTGGATGGTCAGCCGCTCGTCTGCGCCGCCCCGCCGGGCCTGCCCATCGCCTCCGGCCGGGCTGTCCGCGGCACGGGCCGGGCGCTCGAGCCGCATGAGAAGGTGCTTGCCCCGTGGCACCACCTCGGTCACGGTCCAGCCGGCCAGGTTCAGCGTGGCGAAACGCGGCACCCGGAAATCCGAGGCGAGGAGTTCCTGGCCCGCGAGCGCGGCATGCAGTTGGGCGGCGGCGCGCCAGACGGAATCGCCCTCAGGCACGGATCCTCAGTCCCTTCGGGGTGGAATAGGCGCCCGCATGGGCCAGGGCGGCCGCCACCGGGGTATCGAGGATGCCGTGTCCGTTGACTTTTTCCATGATCAGCTTGTCCACCGCCCGGCGGGTCACCACGCCAACGAGGGCCTCGCCCGCGGCGGCCAGGACGTCGGCGTCGTCCGTGAACGCGAGCAGGGTCTTGCCGCCGCGTTCGACGTAAAGGACCAGGGCGCCGTCGACCAGCACCACGAGGGCTCCGGCTTTCCGGCCCGGCCGGTGCCCGGTTCCGGCGTCGACGGAGAGGGCCGGCCACGGTAGGGCCGCACCGTACGGGTTGGCGGGGTCCGTGGCTGCGAGGGCCAGAGCCACGGGATCGGGCTTGGCCAGTTGGGCGTCTTCGGCGTAGGAGCGCAGCCGGTCCACGGTTGCCGGCACGGCGAACTGGGCGGCGCCGAGGTGTTCGATGAAGTACCCGCGCCGGCACCGGCCCGCTTCCTCCAGCCGGGCCAGGACCTTGTACATCAGCCCGAACCCGCCCAGGATGTTCTCCGCCATGACCGATCCGCGGGTGAGCACGCCATAGCGGTCCAGCAGCAGTTCGGCGGTGGCCCGGGCGTGGATCGTGGGATCAAGCTCCGGTGCGGGCAGCGCGGACCAGCGCCCCGCGGCCATCGGCGGCGTGGGGGAACCGCTGGCGGCGGCGCCGTAGCGTCCGCCGTCGAGTCCGGGCGAGCCGAGCAGCCCGGTCCCGTGCGCCCGGCCCAGGCGGCTCAGCCGTGGCGCCCGGGCCCGCGGTGCCCGCGCCGCCTGCCGGTGCGCGGTGTGGCCGCCGGCGATCAGCGCCCGGACCGGGGCGAAAGTGTCGCCGGTGATCCGTCCGGCCCAGGCCAGGTCCCACAGTGCGGAAACGACGTCCTGGTCGCCGAGCACGGCGTCCATGCCGCCGGCGATTTCCTTCAGTTGCCGGTAGAAGTAGCCGCCGCCGTTATCCTGCAGATGCTCCAGCAGGCGCTGCTGCGCGTCGCCGGGTTCGAATTCGGGCGACGGGTTCAAGGTCAGCTCCGCCGATTCGGCCAGGTGAAGGCTGACCCAGCCATCGTTGCCCGGCAGGGCGCCGGCTCCGGACCAGAGGACTTCGCCGGCGGCCATCAGCTCGTCCAGCATGGCCGGCTGGTAGTCCGCCACGCGGCTGGACAGGATGAGCGGTTCCCAGGCGGACGCCGGGATGGGGACGCCGGAGAGCTGGTCCACGGCGGTGACAATGCCGTCCAGTCCGCGCAGGGTCGACTGGCCCCGGCGGCTGCCGGGGGTCCGGACATTCTGCCAGGCGGGCAGGAACCGGCCGTAGGCGGCGGCGTCGACCGGTTCCACCTCGGCGCGCAGGGCGGCGAGCGAACGGCGGCGGAGCCTGCGCAGCACCTCGGCGTCGCACCATTCGCTGGTCCCGGCCAGCGGCTGGGCGACGGCGGCAGGGGCCAGGGCGGCTGGTCCGTTGCCGTCCGCAGGCTTACCCGCGGTGTCCTCCTCCGCCGCGACGCGTTCCTCCGGCGGTGCGGCGTGCGGGCGGAACTCGCCTTCCACGACGCGGCCGTCGGCGGCGAGCCGTTTCAGGGCCGTGCCGACGACGGCGACGCCGAGTCCCAGCCGGGCCGCCGCTTCGGCGGCCGTGAAGGGTCCGTGGGTGCGGGCGTAGCGGGAGACGAGGTCACCGAGCGGGTCGGCGACCGGTTCGATGAACGCCAAGGGCACGCCCATCGGCAGCGGAACGCCGAGGGCGTCTCGCAGCCGGGCCGCATCTTCGACGGCCGCATGGCGTTCGACGCCGCCGATTTGGACCTTGATGGCCCGGTTGGCCCGCAGCAGCCCGGCCAGGTGCGCGGCGGCGTCGGCGAGCGGCACCGCCGTGGCCGGAACGGCCTCCGCCGGAAGTGCCGCCGCAGGTATGGCCGCCGCAGCGGCGGCCTCTGCCGGAACTGCCTCCGCAGCGACGGCCTCCAGCCGGGCGGCCACCTCCTCCGGGGTCAGCGGCCCCAACAGGCGCAGCAGGTCGGCGACGCCTTCGAGCCCGCGCACCTTCCGGTCCGGCGTGAGCCGCTGCAGTTCACGTTCGGTGGCGGCAATGACGTTGGCATCGAGGAGTTCGCGCAGCTCGACGCGGCCCAGGAGCTCGTTGAGCAGG
>JBFGBS010000403.1:0-2925 GCA_041567475.1 Arthrobacter sp. | reverse complement strand
CTTCTGGACGTGTCCCACCCGGATTCCGGCGACGTCGGTAATGGCACCCATGGCTCCATTGTGCCCCGGGGCCTGACCCGACGCGCAGGCGTGTTAGCCCGTGCTCAGGGAACCGGGACAGGCACGACGCCGAGCGGCGCGAGTTTCGCGGCGCCGCCGTCGGGCGCCGAGAGGACCCAGATGCCCTTTTCATGCACGGCCACGGAGTGTTCCCACTGGCATGAGCGCTTGCCGTCCGTGGTGACAACGGTCCAGTCGTCGGCGAGGACCGCCGTGTCGATGCTGCCGCGCACAAGCATGGGCTCAATGGCCAGGCACAGGCCCGGCCGGATCTTGGGTCCGCGATGGGTGGTCCGGTAGTTCAGGACATCCGGGGCCATGTGCATCTCGGAGCCGATGCCGTGGCCGACATAGTCTTCCAGGATGCCAAGCGGCTTGCCGGGCACACCGGAGACATAGTCGTCGATGGCGTTGCCGATGTCCCCGACGAACTTGCCGGTGGCCAGGGCCGCGATGCCATGCCACATGGCAGCCTCGGTGACGTCGGACAGCCGCTGGTCCTCCGGATCGGCCGTACCGACGATCACTGTCCGGGCCGAGTCGGAATGCCATCCGTCCACAATCGCCCCGCCGTCGATGGAGAGGATGTCACCGTCCTGCAGGACCTTGTCGCCCGGGATGCCGTGCACCACTTCCTCATTGACGGAGGTGCAGATGGTGGCCGGGAAGCCGTGGTAGCCCAGGAAGTTGGAGGTGGCGCCGGCGTCCTTGAGGACAGCGGCGAAGACGGTGTCCAGGTCCCGGGTGGTGGCGCCGGGGACGGCTGCGGCGACCGCGGCATCCAGGGCGCGGCTCAGGATGCGGCCGGCCTGGACCATGGTGCGCATCTGGGCGTTGGACTTGTATTCGATGCGGGGCTGGCCGAATGCCATCTGCAGCGTTCCTTTCAATGGTGCTCAATGGTGCCGGGTTGGCTCCGGCGCGGGGCGGGAAGGGCGGAAATGGCGGAGGCTCCTCCCGGTGGTCCGGGAGGAGCCTCTCGATCTCAGGGGCCGGTTCAGGCCGTCTGGGCCGCCTTGATGGCCTGCATGACACGGTCGGTGACCTCGTCAATCGCGCCGATCCCGTCCACCTGGGTCAGGATGCCGCGCTCGGCGTACTTCGCGACGACGGCTTCGGTCTGGTCGTGGTACAGGTCCAGCCGGTGCCGGATGACGGCTTCGTTGTCGTCGCTGCGGCCGGTTTCCTTCGCGCGGCCGAGCAGCCGGGCGACGAGTTCCTCGTCATCGGCCGTCAGCTGCAGGACGACGTCGAGCTTCTCCTCGCCCGCGGCGAGGATCTCGTCGAGGTAGTCGACCTGCGCGGTGGTGCGCGGGTAGCCGTCCAGGAGGAACCCGCCCTGGACGTCGTCTTCGCCGAGCCGGTCCCGGACCATTTTGTTGGTCACGCTGTCCGGCACAAAGTCGCCGGCGTCCATGTATTTCTTCGCTTCTACGCCCAGCGGCGTTTCACCCTTGACGTTGGCGCGGAAGATGTCGCCGGTGGAGATCGCAACGACGCCGAGGCGCTCCGAAATGCGTTCCGCCTGCGTTCCCTTGCCGGAACCGGGAGGTCCAATAATCAACATTCTCGTCATCGCAAAAGCCCTTCGTAGTGACGTTGCTGCAGCTGCGCATCAATCTGCTTCACGGTCTCCAGACCGACGCCCACCATGATCAGGATAGAGGTGCCGCCGAACGGGAAGTTCTGGTTGGCGTTGATCAACACCAGCGCAATCAGCGGGATCAGCGCCACGAAGCCCAGGTAGAGGGCGCCGGGCAAGGTGATCCGGGAGAGTACGTACTGAAGATAATCAGCCGTCGGCTTACCGGCGCGGATGCCGGGAATGAAGCCGCCGTACTTCTTCATGTTGTCAGAAACTTCCACAGGGTTGAAAGTGATCGAGACGTAGAAGTACGTAAAGAACACAATCATGGCGAAGTAGAGCACCATGTAGATCGGCTGGTCACCACGGACCAGGTTGTTGGTGATCCACTCCACCCAGGGGGCGATCGGCTCGCCGGCCTGCGGCTGGTTGAACTGCGAAATCAGGCCCGGCAGGTACAGCATCGACGAGGCGAAGATGACCGGAATGACGCCGGCCATGTTGACCTTGATGGGGATGTACGTGCTGGTTCCGCCGACGGTGCGCCGGCCGATCATGCGCTTGGCGTACTGCACCGGGATCCGGCGCTGCGACTGCTCGACGAAGACCACAAGCGCGACCGTCAGCAGCCCGATGACCAGAACCAGGAAGAACGTTCCGGGGCCCTGCGCGGTCCAGATGGCACCGAGGGCACCGGGGAACCCGGCGGCGATGGAGGTGAAGATCAGCAGGGACATACCGTTGCCGACGCCCTTTTCGGTGACGAGTTCACCCATCCACATGATCAGGCCGGTACCGGCCGTCAGCGTGATGATGATCAGGATCGTGGTGATGATCGAGGCATCCGGGATGATCGGCAGCTGGCAGTTCGGCAGCAGCTGGCCGGACCGTGCCAGCGACACCAGCGTCGTGGCGTTCAGCAGGCCCAGGGCGATGGTGAGGTAGCGGGTGTACTGGGTCAGTTGCGACTGTCCCGACGCGCCTTCCTCGTACAGCTGCTGGAACCGGGGAATGACCACCCGGAGCAGCTGCACAATGATGCTCGCCGTGATGTACGGCATGATGCCGAGGGCGAAGATTGAGACCTGCAGCAATGCACCGCCGCTGAACAGGTTGACGAGCTCGTAGATCCCGCCCGTGGTCTGACCGTTCTGCAAGCATTGCTGGACATTCTGGTAGTTCACACCAGGCGAGGGGATGAAGGCACCCAAGCGGAAGATTGTGATGATTCCCAGCGTGAACAACAACTTGCGTCGCAGATCAGGCGTGCGAAAGGCCCG
>JBFGBS010000402.1:0-2927 GCA_041567475.1 Arthrobacter sp. | reverse complement strand
TCGTGCTGGCGATCATCACCAAGGACGTCGTCGCGGCCCTGACGATCGCTTATGACATCCTGGTCGGCGGCCTGCTCGTCGCCATCCTCGGCGGCCTGATCTGGAAGCGCGGCACCGGCGTGGCCGCCGCGGCATCCATGGCGGCAGGTTCCGTGATCACCCTCGGCACCATGATCGTCCTGGAAATCAACGCCGAAGTTCCGCTGGACGGCATCTACGCCAACGAGCCGATCTACTACGGACTCATTGCCTCGACCCTGGTCTACGTCGTGGTGTCACTCCTGACGAAGCCCACCGACGCAGCGGTCATGGCCAACTGGCAGGACCGCGTCGCCGGCGGCGCCCCCGCCGAAGAAAAGGAAGAGGTCGTGGCCGCGCGCTAGCGCGGACCTCCACCCCGGACCAAGAAAGGACGGCGGTGCTTCCCTTCCCGGGGAAGCACCGCCGTCCGTCGTTCTCTTTCATGCCGCGCTCAGGGTTCCTCTTCCTCCGGCCCGCGGAAATCGTCCGCGTCCAGCGGGACAACCCGCTCGTCCTCGTCCACCGGTTCCTCCACCGGTTCATCCGCCACGGCTTCCTCGTCCCACGTCTCGTCCTCGACGGGGACGTCATCGGGAAAATCGTAGGTGGGATCGGACTCAACCGTCTCCCTGGCAGGCGGCTGGATTGGATGTGATCCGGTGTTGTCCATGATGCAACCTCCGAGCGTTTGAATCTCACGGCAGTAGGTCGGAGCGGTCCGCTCACCGGCGCCGGGTGAGGGTCCGGCGGCGGGCCTGCCCGGAACCCGCCGTGGCCTTCATTCGAACACCGCGCGCCCGGAGCGTCAAGGGCGCCCATCCGGCGGTGGTTCACGCACTGTTTTGCGGCGATCCGAAACTTTGAGCTGCGGTCAACCGGCCGGAAACCCGCGGATTTCCGGGGTACGCTTGATTCGCATCAGGGCCGCATCATGCCCTTTCAAGCCCAGGAGCCGTCGTGTCCCAGCACGCAAAATCAGAGCAAGACCAGCCCCGCCCGGCCCCGCGCCGTGACCCCCGACCCGCCGCGCGCGCGGCAGCCACCCCAGGATTGGCCCCGGCTCCGCCCACTGCACCCAGCGCCGCGGACATCAAGCGTTGGCGTCAGTATCTCGCCGACGAGCGCGCCGAAGCCGCCGTCTACCGTGACCTCGCCCAGAACCGCAGCGGTGAAGAGCGCGCGATCCTCCTCGCCTTGGCCGAGGCCGAGGGCCGGCACGAAGCGCACTGGCTCAAACTGCTGGGTGAGCATGCCGGCCGGCCCCGCCACGCCTCGCTCCGGAGCCGGTTCATCGGGTTCCTCGCCCGCCACATCGGCTCGGTTTTCGTACTGGCGCTGGCCCAGCGGGCCGAGAGCCGCTCCCCCTATGCCAAAGACCCCTCGGCCACCCCCGCGATGGTCGCGGACGAACAGATCCACGAAGAAGTCGTCCGGGGACTCGCTACCCGGGGCCGGAACCGACTCGCCGGATCGTTCCGGGCGGCCGTGTTCGGCGCCAACGACGGGCTGGTCAGCAACCTCTCGCTCGTGATGGGCATGGCCGCCTCCGGGGTCGGCAGCCCGGTGGTCCTGCTCAGCGGCGTCGCCGGGCTCCTGGCCGGGGCACTGTCCATGGGTGCGGGCGAGTTCATTTCCGTGCGGTCCCAGCGCGAACTCCTGGCCGCGACCCGTCCCACCCAGATCACGCTGTCCGCGGCGCCGTCGCTGGACATCGAACACAACGAACTGCTGCTGGTCTACCTGGCCCGGGGAATGACTCACGAAGCCGCCGCGCACCGCGCCGCGGAGCGGATGGGACTCCTGGAGTGCGACTGCGACCCCAGCCTCTCGCTGCGACCGGAACCGCCCGGGGCCCGGGACCAGCACGAGGCCGTCGGCACCGCGTGGGGTGCCGCGGCGTCGAGCTTCTGCTTCTTCGCCTCCGGGGCGATCGTGCCGATCATCCCCTTCCTCCTCGGCATGACCGGCATCGCGGCTCTCGTCGTCTCCGCCGTGCTGGTGGGCCTGGCGCTGCTGTTCACCGGCGGCATCGTCGGGCTGCTCTCCGGCACGTCCCCGGCCACCCGTGGACTCCGCCAGCTGGCGATCGGCATGGGCGCGGCAGGCGTGACCTACCTGCTGGGCCTGGCGTTCGGCGCGGTCATCGCCTGATGGACGATCGCCAGCCCCGGAACCGTTTGACACGCAATCTCGTGGCGGCAGTCCTGATCGCCGCACTGGCGTTCCTGGCGGCCGGCTTCGCGTACGGGGACCCGCGCGTTGCGGCGCTTTTCGGGCTGGACGGTCCGCAGGTGTCCGGCGTCGGGCCTGGCGGAGCCCCCGGCACCGGCGCACCGGTCCCCGGGCGCACTACCCTCGCGCCGGCCCCGCGGGAGGCGCGCGCCGAAGCGTCCACATCGGAGATCCCTCCGCCGGGGCTCGAGGAGCAGGACCAGCCGCTGGGACAGCCGGAAAAACCGGCGATCGCGAGCGACGCCTACAGTTTCCTCGCAACGAACAGCGATGGCTCACCGGTCGGCTATTCGCCGTGCCGTCCGTTGCACTATGTGGTGAACGCCGATCTCGCCCCCGAGGGAGCCGAGAAGTTCGTTGATGACTCAATCGCCACGATCTCACAGGCCACCGGCATCGTCTTCGTCTACGACGGGCCCACGGACGAGACCCCGTCGCCCTCGCGCCCTCCCTACCAGAAGGACGCATATGGCGACCGCTGGGCCCCGCTGCTGATCGCCTGGACCACGCCGGAACAAGCCCCACGGCTCGAAGGCAGCGTGGTCGGGACCGGCGGCAGCACCCATTTCAGCTTCGACGACGGGCCCAGGTCCTTTGTCACCGGAAGCCTGGAACTGGACGCTCCCCAGATCGCCGAAGACATTGACCGGGCCGACGGCGCAGCCTATGCAAAG
>JBFGBS010000401.1:0-2945 GCA_041567475.1 Arthrobacter sp. | reverse complement strand
GCGAACAGATGCCAGTCCGTGTCCGGATCCGGGTTGTAGCCGCCGCCGGGGCCCGTGAAGATCAGGCTGTCGCCGGGCTGCGCGGTTGCAGCCCAGGGCCCGGCAAGGCCTTCGTCGCCGTGGATGACGAAGTCGATGGCGAGTTCTCCGGCTGCCTGGTCCACCCAGCGCACCGTGTAGGTCCTCGTGTGCGGCCAGAGTTCGCGTGGCATGGACTCGCGGACCTGCCACAGGTCCAGCGGCTGCGGGTACTCGACGCCCGGCTGCGGGAAGACGATCTTGACGTAGCGGTCCACGTAGTCGTTGTTGACGTAGCCGGCGAACCCGGGGCCGCCGGCAACAATCCGCACCATGTGGGGGGTGAGTTGCTCACGCCGCAGGACCGTAAGGTTTGTTTGCGGGCGTGATTTGCGGGTGGCTGTGGTGGCGGCGGGGACGGAGTTCATACCGCTAAGCCTAGCCAAGTGGCGGATCAGGGCAGCGGCGGGAGTTCCCAATCGACGGTGCCGGCGCCGAGTTCCTGCAGCAGCGTGTTGGTGCGGCTGAACGGACGCGACCCGAAGAAGCCCCGGGCCGCCGAGAGCGGGCTCGGATGCGCGCTGCTGACGACGGCGGCTTCGCCCAGCAGCGGCCGGACCGTTTCGGCGTCCTTGCCCCACAGAATGGCGACCAGGGGCACGCTGCCGCCAGTCGGGGTGCTCCGGTGCGCCACGGCGCTGATGGCGGCAGCCGTGACGGCCTCCCAGCCCTTGTTGCGGTGCGAACCGGCCTCCCCGGCCCGGACGCTCAGGACCCTGTTCAGCAGCAGTACACCCTGGTCCGCCCAGCGGCTGAGGTCCCCGTGCGTGCGCGGCGTGAGCCCCAGGTCGGCAGAGAGTTCCTTGTAGATATTGGCCAGGCTGCGCGGAACGGGCCGGGTGCTGCCGCTGACGGCAAACGAGAGGCCGACGGCATGCCCGGGCGTCGGGTAGGGGTCCTGACCCACCACGAGGACCCGAACGTCTGCGAATGGCTGCCGGAATGCGCGGAGCAGGTTCGACGGCGAGGGCAGGATGTCGTGGCCGTCGGCGACTTCGCGGGCCAGGAACGCCAGCACGGCGCGAAGCGGCTCTTCGACGGGGGTCAATGCCGCCACCCAATCCGGCGCCACGAGGTCGGCCAGGGGCATGCGGGCCATCTCCGCAAAGCCGGCAGCGTCTCCCGGCGGGGGCTCCAGCTCGAACAATGCATCAGGATCAAACACAGGACCCATTCTCGCAGGCCCGCAAATGACAAGGCGCGGCTGCGCCCGTACGATGGAGGGGGACTTTTATCGGGCTGAACCAAGGAGCGTGACGTGGCCGACGCAGCGCAGCACCTTCCGCTGGAGGGCCATTCGTCGATGGACAGCCCAGCTGCACAGGCCGCAGCACCGGAATCGGACCGATCTTCCGGGATTGCCCGGGAGTCTGAGCTGACCCCCCGGGACCAGCAAGTGCTCGCCCTGGAACGGCAGTGGTGGAAGTATGCCGGTGCCAAGGAACAGGCCATCCGGGAGCAGTTCGACGTCTCCGCCACGCACTACTACCAGATGCTCAACGCGCTCATTGACACCGAGGCTGCGCTGGCCCACGATCCCATGCTGGTAAAGAGACTGCGTAGACTACGTACGTCACGCCAACGTGCCCGCACCGCCCGCCGCTTGGGTCCGGGCGCGTAAATCCGCGAGAAGTACGGCCCTTTGGACGGCATCGCGCATCGCTGCCGGACCCGGACACCCCGCAAAAAATCAGCAAGGACAACGTTTTTATCATGACCAAATATGCTCGGGATGAATTTGACCGCGTGCCGGAGACCTCCACCCGCCAGGGTGTCCACCGGGCCGTCACTGAGGCGCGCCGGCGCAGCCTCGTGCCAATCCTGAGCCTCGGCGGCATCGCCTTGGTGATTGGGATCCTCGCCTTTGTGTTCCTGCCCAAGGCTGGCTTCACCCCGGCCGGTGACTCTGCGGTCGCCGCTGCCCAGTCCGGCGCCTCCGCCTCGGCGTCGCCGACGGCAAGTGCCGCTGCCTCCGCCTCAGCGCCGCCGGCCGCGAGTGCCACGGCAGTGCCGTCCGATCCGACCCCCTCGGCATCGGCCGCGGATGCCGCGCCGGCTGCCGCCGCCGTGGACAAGACCCAGCCGGTGACCATCTACAACGGAACCACAACGGCCGGACTCGCCAGCAGGGCAGGCGCCACGGTGACGAGCGGCGGCTGGGCACTCGGCACGCTCGGGAACTGGCCCGGTGTTCCCCAGTCCACCTCCGTCATCTTCTACAGCGGAGCGGACCAGCAGGGCAACGCGGAGGCCTTGAGCGACCTGCTCGGCATCCCCACAACCGTCGAATCTGCAGACTTCAACGTGCCGCTCGTCGTCGTCCTGGGCCCCGGGTTCCAGTAGGCCTGCCCGGACGCGGGGACCGGCAATAGGGGGACGACGTCCCTACCGGCGTCGGTAGAGTGGCCGCAGACTCTGTTTCGTAGCAGCGGCACACACTGAGGTGCGCCGCCCCAGGCTGGAAAGTGGTGGACGCCGTGGCCGTAGGCACCGTCAAATGGTTCAACGCCGGTAAGGGCTACGGCTTTATTACCGTCGAAGGCACAGGCACCGACTTGTTCGTCCACTGGTCCGCGATCGAGGGACAGGGTGAGCGCGTATTGAACGAGGGCCAGCGCGTGGAACTGGAAGTCGGCGAGGGCGAAAAGGGTCCGCAAGCGGAAAACGTCCGCCCGGTGTAGTCGGCCCTTTATGGCCGCCCGGGCGGAATGGGCGGTTGATCGCTCGTAGCGAACTGCACCGCCGCAGCGCCCGGCCCGGCAGCACACTGCTTGCACTCTCCCCGGGTGAGTGCTAATTATTGATCTAGCACTCCTGCGTACTGACTGCTAACTCTGCGCCCGGTTCGGCCGGTCGGCGGAGGCGGC
>JBFGBS010000400.1:0-2953 GCA_041567475.1 Arthrobacter sp. | reverse complement strand
TACCCGAACCTGATGTTCCATTTCCTCCCGGTGGCAGTCCGCTACGACGGCCAGAAGGCCGATGCCAAGCACGGCTACCAGGTGCACATCGGCCCCATGTACTCCGACGCCCGCGGCAGCCTCAAGATCAAGTCCACCGATCCCACCGTGCACCCGTCCATGGTGTTCAACTACTTGTCCACGGACCAGGACCGCCGCGAATGGGTTGAAGCCGTTCGTGTTGCCCGTGACATCCTCGGCCAGTCCGCCATGGCTCCCTTCAGTGGGGGAGAGCTGTCTCCGGGCCGGGCCGTGCAGACGGACGCGGAGATCCTCGACTGGGTTGCCCGCGACGCCGAAACAGCACTCCACCCGTCCTGCACCGCGAAGATGGGGCCCGATTCCGATCCCATGGCCGTCGTTAACCCGCTGGACATGACCGTGCACGGCACCAGGGGCCTCCGCGTGGTGGACGCCTCCGCCATGCCCTATGTCACCAACGGCAACATCTACGCGCCTGTCATGATGCTCGCTGAAAAGGCCGCCGACCTGATCGCCGGCAATGCACCTTTGGCGCCGCAGCACGCGGAGTTCTATCGGCATGGCGTCAGCCCGCTGGAGCGCAACGGCAGCGCCGCGCCGGCGGCCAGGGGCTAGCGATGATGGATTCACACACTAGAAGGCGAGACAATGACTGCCACAGCTGAGCACGTCCACCAGACCGGGGAATCACGGGATCCCATCAAAGGCCTCTACGTCGGCGGAGCCTGGCAGCAGGCGTCCGACGGCGGCACCACCTCCGTGCGCTGCCCGGCAGACGGGCGTGAAGTGGCCGTTGTCGCGTCGTCCACCGCAGAAGATGCCGAGCGCGCGATCGCCAGTGCACGGGCAACGTTCGATGGCGGCCCGTGGCGCAGGCTCACAGATATCGAACGGGGTGCCGTGCTGCTGCGGGTGGCTGACCTGCTCGAGCGGGACAAGGCCATCTACGCCCAGGCGGAGGCTCTCGACACCGGCAAACGCCTCGTCGAGGCCGAGTACGACATGGACGATATCGCTGCCTGTTTCCGCTACTACGGAAAGATCGCTGGCCTCGACGCGGGCAGGGTGATTGACACGGGTCGGCCCAACGCGATCAGCCGAGTAGTTTACGAGCCGCTCGGCGTCTGCGCCCTTATCGCACCGTGGAATTACCCGCTCCTCCAGGCTGCATGGAAGGTGGCGCCGGCACTCGTCGCCGGAAACTCGTTCGTCCTCAAGCCCAGCGAACTCACACCGTCCACGTCAATCCTGCTCATGGAAACCCTCGAAGAGGCAGGCGTCCCCGCCGGCGTCGCCAATCTCGTAACCGGGCCCGGGTCAAAGGTGGGCGGCCCGCTAAGCTCCGACCCGCGCGTCGACCTCGTCTCCCTGACCGGAAGCCTGGCCACAGGCCAGACGATCATGGCCGCGGCCGCGGCGACAGTGAAGAGCGTCGCCTTCGAACTCGGCGGAAAGAACCCGAACGTCGTCTTCGCGGACGCGGACTGGGACGCCGCAGTCGACAACGCCCTGACTGCTGTTTTCCTGCACTCCGGGCAGGTCTGCTCGGCTGGGGCGCGCCTCGTCGTCGAGGAGTCGATTGCTGACCGCTTTGTGGCCGTGATCGTGGAACGGGCGAAAAAGATCCGGATGGGCGGACCATTCGATCCCGACGCCGAGACGGGGCCGCTTATTTCCGCCAAGCACCGGGACCAGGTCCACGCCTACGTACAGGCCGGCATTGCGGAGGGCGCCGAGCTCCTGTGCGGCGGCTACATCCCCGACGCGGGACCGCTCGCCGACGGCTACTTCTACCCGCCCACCGTGCTCGGCAACTGCCGCTCCGGCATGAGCGTGCTGCGCGAGGAATCATTCGGCCCGGTGCTGACCATCGAGACGTTCCGGACCGAGGATCAGGCCATCGCAATCGCGAACGACACAGAGTACGGCCTGGCCGGCGCGGTATGGACCTCAGACGCCTCCAAAGCGCAGCGCGTCGCCGGTGCACTCCGGCACGGAACCGTGTGGATCAACGACTACCACCCTTACGTACCCCAAGCTGAATGGGGCGGCTTCGGGAAGTCCGGGATCGGCCGTGAACTCGGCCGGGCGGGCCTCAACGAGTATCGCGAGGCAAAGCACATCTGGCAGAACATCCAGCCCGCACCCAGCGGCTGGTTCGGCACGGCTCCGGCTCTGGAGGAAACGGGGGAGGGCACAGCCAACTAAGCAACACCAATAGGAGAAACAGCCGGGCGCCACAACGGCGCGGCGCCCGGTCGCTTGGTTTTTTCTGCGTCCAAAGCGCCCGCAGATCACCACCATCGTGCTTTCTGACTTAGGAGTTCAATTGACAGAACCCAGCAAGAGTATTGACTCAAGCGGCATGGACCAGTTCGGCTACGCCCAGACCCTGGACCGAAGCATTGGTAAGTTCGCCAGCTTCGCGGCCGGAGTCAGCTACATCTCCATCCTCACCGGCGTTTTTCAACTGTTCTATTTCGGTTTCGCCATGGCCGGTCCGGCTTACGCCTGGTCCTGGCCGCTTGTCTTTGCGGGCCAGCTGATGGTGGCCCTATGTTTCGCCGAACTGGCGGGGCGTTATCCGGTGGCAGGTTCGGTCTACAACTGGGCGAAAAGGCTCTCTTCGGACACCTTCGCCTGGCTGGCCGGGTGGCTGTTGCTGATTTCCTCAATCGTGGCCCTGGGCGCCGTGGCACTGGCCCTCCAGCTCACCCTGCCGCAGATCTGGTCCGGGTTTCAGATCATCGGTGACGGCACCGGCATCTACGACTTCGCCCTCAATGGGGTACTGCTCGCGAGCATCATGATCTGCATCTCCACCCTCATCAACGCCTTTGGCGTGAAACTCATGACCAAGATCAACAGCGTAGGCGTCTTCATTGAACTTGCTGCCGCGGTTCTGCTTATCCTCGCACTTGCATGGCACATG
>JBFGBS010000399.1:0-2963 GCA_041567475.1 Arthrobacter sp. | reverse complement strand
GACCCTACACGCGGGCCAACGGCCGCTGGGGCGGGACCGTCACCCCCGGGTTCGAGGAACGCTTCGCCGCCGCCTACGACGTCGAAATCCAGGCCTGGGTCGACGCCGCGCGCCGGAACGAGATCGGCGGCCCCACCGCCTGGGACGGCTACGCGACCGCCGCGTGCTGCGAAGCCGGCGTCGAAGCGCAGAAAAACGGCCAGAAAGTCCCCGTAAAACTCAACCCCAAACCCGCCCTCTACACCTAAGCAACACCCGGCCCGGCTGATACCGGCCGGGCGCCAGAGGCCGTGGGAACGGACCCGGCACCAGGGAAGGGACGGACACTGTCCGTCCCTTCCCTCTACCCTCTGCAAATCAGTCTGATCCCCGATGGAGTGCCCCGTGAAAATAGCCCTTGACCCGACCCCGTTCCACCACAGCCACACCCTGCTGGAGTTCCCGCGCGTCGTCGCGGACCTTGGCTATGAGTTCCTGCAGCTGACCCCGCACCCGGATTTCATCCCGTTCTTCAACCACCCCAAGGCCGATGATGAGCTCGTCGGGGCGTTGAAGAAGGCCTGCGCCGACGCCGGGGTCGGGATCGCCTCGGTCCTGCCGGTGCTGCGCTGGTCCGGGCCCGACGAGGACGCCCGCGAGGCCGCCGTGCGGTACTGGAAGCGGGTCATCCAGATCACCGTGGACCTGGGCGTGGGCACCATCAACACCGAATTCAGCGGCCGGCCGGAGAAGGCCGAGGAATCCGAACGGGCCTTCTACCGGTCCATGGAGGAACTGCTGCCGATCATCGAACGCGAGGGCCTGGACCTGCTCATCGACCCGCACCCGGATGACTTCGTCGAGGAAGGCCTCGCCGCGATCCGGATGATCCGGGGCCTGAACTCCAAAAACGTGGGCCTGGTCTACGTCGCCGCGCACAGCTTCCACATGAAAGACCCGGCCCTGGAGATCATGCGCGCCGCCGGGGATAAACTCCGCCTGGTCCACGTCGCGGACACCATGGACCACCACGCCTCACACGGGCTGCGCTACATCACCAACCCGCCCGGGAACCCGGTCCGGGTCCACCAGCACCTCAAAATCGGCGACGGCGACGTCAACTGGGACGAATTCTTCACTGGCCTGAACGAGATCGGCTTCCTCGACCGCCCGGACACCGTGATGGTCTCCAGTGTCTTTGCCGAAAACGACAACGCCCCCGACGTCTCCCGCTACCAACTCGACACCATCAAGGAACGGATCCGGAAGGCGGCCGGCTGAACGCTGTCCTGCCCTACGAACTCCCCCGGCCAAGCGGGCCGCAACGTGTCGCGCTGGAGGTGTCAGGACACGCCGTGCAGCCGGGGGAGGGCGTCGACCAGGGCCGCCAGCTCCGGAACTTGCTGCGCTTCGGTCAGCGAATGCTCCAGCGTGGCGTCGTGGACGGGCCGTGCCTGCTCCAGCAAGCTGATGCCGTCGGGTGTGAGCTCGGTGTAAATGCCGCGGCGGTCTTCCGCGCACAGGATCCGGGTCAGCAGGCCGCGATCCTCCAGCCGGTTGACCAGCCGCGTGGTGGCGCTGGCACTCAGGGCGGAAGCCCGGGCCAGTTGTTGCATCCGCATATGCCAGCCATCCTGGCGGCTTAGCGCATCAAGCACCGTGAACTCGACGACGGACAGCTGGGCGTTCGCCTGCAAAGCCCGTTCCAGCTCAGCCTCGATCAGTCCGTGCAGGGCGGCCAGCGTGCGCCAGCCTTGAGCCCGGACCTCGACGGCGTCGTCCTTGATGCCCATCAGTTCTCCTCTTCAAGTCAGGTCGCCGGCCCCGGAAGGCCGGAACGCACGCGAGCGCACAATTTAGTTGCTTGCGCGGCATAGTTGCTTGTGCAACAATAAATACCGCGTCTGCAACTAATAGCTTACGCCCCCCAACACTTTCCGTACAGTTTCAAAGGAGCTCTTCCATGCCGCTTGGCCTCATCGCCTTAGCCCTCGGCGGGTTCGGGATCGGACTCGCCGAATTTGTCATCATGGGCCTGCTGCCCGAGGTGGCTGCAGACTTCGCCGTCAGTGAGGCCACGGCCGGCTGGCTGATCTCGGGGTACGCCCTCGCCGTCGTCGTCGGCGCCTTGCTGCTCACTGCCGCCGTAACCCGGTTGGAGCGCAAACCCGTGCTGGCAGCGCTCATGGTGCTATTCGCCGTCGGCAACCTCGTATCGGCGCTGGCGCCCGACTACCAGCTGATGATGATCGGCCGCATCATCGCGGCGCTGGCGCACGGCGCGTTCTTCGGCATCGGGGCCGTCGTCGCCGCGAGCCTGGTGCCCGCAGACAAAAAGGCGGGTGCGATCGCCATTATGTTCACCGGCCTCACTGCGGCAAATGTCCTGGGTGTTCCGTTCGGCACCATGCTGGGGCAGGCTGCGGGCTGGCGCTCGACCTTCTTTGCGATCACCGTCATTGGCGTTCTTTCCCTCATCGGCATCCTGGCACTGGTGCCCAAGGCTGCCGCCGGGGCCGGAGCGACGTCTCCGGTGGGCCTGCGCGGAGAGCTCAAGGCTTTCCGGTCCGGTCAGGTCTGGCTGTCAATCCTGGTGACGATTCTGGGTTACGGGGGAGTTTTTGGCGCCTTCACCTACATCGCCTACACGCTGACTGAAGTCTCCGGGTTCGCCTCGTCCGCCGTGCCGTGGCTGCTCGTCCTCTTCGGCGGCGGACTCTTCCTCGGCAATACCCTGGGTGGCCGGGCCGCGGACAAGAACGTGGACCGCACCCTCGTGGTGGTGCTCGCCGCATTGGTAGCCGTGCTGGTGGTCTTCGCCCTGACGGCCCAAAACCAGCCGATGACGATCGTGTCCATCATCCTGCTCGGCGGCTTCGGCTTCGCGACCGTCCCGGGCCTGCAGATGCGCGTGATGAAGTATGCCAGCAGCGCGCCCACCTTGGCCTCCGGCGCCAATATCGGCGCGTTCAACGTGGGTAACG
>JBFGBS010000398.1:0-2969 GCA_041567475.1 Arthrobacter sp. | reverse complement strand
CGCAACCCCGGCCCGCCCTGCCAGCAGCCAGCGCAGCCGTGAGGTGGCCAGGACGGTGCCCGAGGAGACAACACGGTGCGTCGGCAGCCCGGAAATCTTCTGCGCGGCGACGGTCAGGACATCGCACGGGTTGGTGACCAGGACATACACCGCATCCGGGGCATGGTGCAGCAGTTCCGGCATGAGGTTTTCGAGGATGCGGACGTTGGTGCCGGCGAGGTCCAGCCGGGTCTGGCCCGGCGCCTGCTTGGCCCCGGCGGTGATGACCACGACGTCGGCGCCCGCCACCGCGGTGATGTCCCCGCCGCCGGTGACGGTCGCCGCGGCGGCCGCGAACTGTGTCCCGTGAGCCAGGTCCAGCACCTCGGCGTCCGCCTTGGTGGCGTTGATGTCGTACAGCGCGACGTGACTTGCCGAGCCGCGGATCAGGGCCGCATACGCCAAGGAGGTTCCGACGCTCCCGGCCCCGACGATTGCGAGTTTGGTTCCTGAATTCGTTGTCATTCTGTCCCGAGACCCCGCGGCTAGTGGTCGGGCGAGTCGTCGCGGGGCGGGATGGAGGTCCCGGCGGTGTCTCCGCCGTCGATCACGAATTCCGCGCCCGTAACGAAGGACGACTCATCCCCGGCCAGGTACACGGCGAGGTCGGCCACCTCCCGGGGCTGGCCGATCCGGTGCACCGGCATCTGGCCGAAGTCGAACGCCATCCCGGCTGTCATGGGGGTTTCGATGACGCCGGGATGGATCGAATTGACGCGAATGCCCATGTCGCCGAGGTCCAGCGCGGCCGACTTGGTCAGGCCCCGGACACCGAACTTCGACGCCGTGTAGCCGGCAATCTGGGCGTAGCCGCGGAGGCCGGCGATCGAGGAGACGTTGATGATGGAGGCGGCGCCCGCGCGCGCCAGGGCGGGCACGGCGGCCTTGATGCCGTTGAAGACTCCGGTGAGGTTGACGTCGATGATCCGGGCCCACTCGTCGTGAGGGTATTCATCGACCCGGCCGAAGGTCACGATTCCGGCGTTGTTGACCAGGACGCTGAGTCCGCCGAATGCGTCCACCGCCTCCTTCACCGCCGCGTCCCAGTCCGCCGGCTTCGTCACGTCCAGGTGCACGTAGCGGGCCGCGTCGCCGAGTCCGGCGACGACTTGCCCGCCGTCCTCATCGAGGACATCGGCGACGACGACCCTGCCGCCCTCCTCGACCATCCGCAGTGCCATGGCGGCCCCGATGCCCCGGGCCCCGCCGCTGATAAGTGCCACTTTGCCGTCCAACCGTCCCATGGCCTTGCCCTTCCGCTTGGTGGACCCGGCTGTCGTCGGGTGTGGAGCGACGTCGAGCCCGGGGTTCACCTCAAGCATCCCTCCGGGTTGCCGCCGCGGGCAGGGCCGATCGGCTCTACGTCGTAATTTCGGTGGATCGGCACGATCGTGCCGCTAGTTGGTCTTCCGCCGACGGGGCCGCGTCGCTACACTCGAATCACCAGAAGGAACGGCACGTTCGTGCCGATTCAGGACTGGGCCGACTCAAGAACCGTGCGGAGGTGGGATCGGTGGCCGATGCGTTCCCGGAACGGCTGGCGGGCGAGGTGCGGACCCGGCGTCGGGCCCTCCGGCTCACCCAGCGTGATCTCGCCGAGCTTGCCGGCCTCTCCGAACGCTTCATCCGGTCCGTGGAACGCGCGAAGCCGAGCGTCCAGCTCGACTCCGTGCTGGGTCTGCTGGACACACTCGGGCTGGAGCTGCAGTTGGTGACACGGACCAGCACCGCGGCGCAGGCCCGCATGCCGACGGGCGAACCTGCCCGGGGGCTCCCAGAAGGGCAGCCATGACGCACCGCATCGCGGATGTCTATAAGGCCGGCGTGCTGGCGGCCCGGCTGGAGCGTTCCGGCGGCGGCACGAAGTTCAGTTATCTGCCGGCCTATCTGGCGGCCGGCGGCCCCGCCGTCGCGAGCACGCTGCCGCTGTCCGGGGAACCGGTGTTCGCAGGCGCCGGGGCGGCGCCGCCATATTTCACCGGGCTGCTGCCGGAGGGGCGGCGGCTCAACGCGCTGCGCCGGTCGGTGAAGACCAGCGTGGACGATGAACTGTCGCTGCTTATCGCGGCCGGGGCCAACCCGGTGGGAGACGTGCAGATTGTGGGCCGAGGCGAACTGCTGGACCCGGACGAGCATGCGGTCGAGCTTGATCCGAAGTCACCGGCGGATTTCGACGCGCTGCTGGGGGATTCAGGGCTGATCGACCCCGTGGCCTTGGCGGGAGTGCAGGACAAACTGTCCGCCGGGATGATTTCGCTGCCGGTCGCGCGGGCAGACCGGCGCTACATCCTTAAACTCAACGCGCCCGATTTCCCGCACGTGGTGGAGAACGAGTTCGTGATGTTCAGGCACGCAGCCCGGCTGCGGATCCCGCTGAGCCGGGTGCACCTGATCCGCGACGTCGCGGCGCGGCCGGGGCTGCTGGTGGAGCGTTTCGACCGCATTCCCGCTGCTGAGCATGAGCCGGACGGCGCGCCGGGCGCGGTGCGGCGGCTCGCCGTCGAGGACGGGGCCCAGGTGCTGGGGTTATACCCGGCGGACAAGTACAACATCGGCTACGGGCAGGTCTGCCAGGCCCTCGCGGCCCATTGCGCGGCGCCCCTGCCGGCGCTCCGGAACCTGGCGATCCAAGCCGTCTTCGCCTGGTTGACCGGCAACGGGGATCTGCATGCCAAGAACGTTTCCATGGTGCAGCAGCCCTCGGGCGAGTGGTTCATCGCCCCCGTCTACGACATCCCGTCCACGGTGGTTTACGGAGATAAGACGCTCGCGCTGACCCTTGACGGCAAGCGGACCGGGATCTCCCGGAAGCATTTCCTCGGCTGGGCCGTCGGGATGGGGCTGACTCAGCGCACAGCAGCGCAGGTGCTGGAGCTCGGGCTGAAGGCGACCGGGCCGCTGGTGGCGGAACTTGAGGCAGGCACGGCCTT
>JBFGBS010000397.1:0-2974 GCA_041567475.1 Arthrobacter sp. | reverse complement strand
GTGATCCGTCTCGACGGCGCCGTGGAGTCTTCCGTACGGCTCGGCGTCGCCGATGCGATCGCCGACGTCGTCGAAACCGGCAACACCCTCAGGGCCGCCGGGATGGAGATCTTCGGCGAGCCGATCCTGCGCTCCGAGTCGGTCCTGATTGGCCGCAAGGGGGAGCGGAACCCCGCCGCCGAGGTGCTGGTCCGCCGCCTGCAGGGCGTCCTGGTGGCCCGCCAGTACGTGATGATGGACTACGACATCCGCAAGGAACTCGTCGAACAGGCCGCCCAGCTCACCCCGGGCCTGGAATCGCCCACGGTTTCGCCGCTGCGGGACTCCGACTGGGTGGCCGTCCGCTCCATGGTTCCCAAGCGGCAAACGAACCGGATCATGGACGAACTGTACGATCTCGGCGCGCGCGCCATCCTCGTCAGCACCATCCACGCCTGCCGGATCTGAGTCCCGCACACCACCGGAAGCCCTCCAGCAAAACTTCAGGAGAAGTCATGTCAGTTGCCGTGCGCGTCATCCCGTGCCTGGACGTCGATGCCGGCCGCGTCGTCAAGGGCATCAATTTCGAAGGACTGCGTGACGCCGGTGACCCGGTGGAACTGGCGCACCGCTACGACAACGGCGGCGCCGACGAGCTCACGTTCCTCGACGTCACCGCGTCCTCGGGCAACCGCGAAACCACGTTCGACGTCGTCCGCCGCACCGCCGAGGAAGTCTTTATCCCGCTCACCGTGGGCGGCGGCGTCCGCGGTGTGGCCGAAGTGGACAAGCTGCTGCGCTTCGGGGCGGACAAGGCGGCCATCAACACCGCCGCCGTGGCCAGGCCGGACGTGATCGACGAGATCACCCGGCACTTCGGCGCCCAGGTCCTCGTGCTTTCGCTCGACGCACGGCGCACCCGGCCCGGGTCCGCGCCCACGGCTTCCGGCTTTGAGGTCACCACACACGGCGGCCGCAAGGGCACCGGGATCGACGCCATTGCGTGGGCCAGGGAAGCTGCCGACCGCGGAGTGGGAGAAATCCTGCTCAACTCGATCGATGCCGACGGCACCAAGGACGGTTTCGACCTGGAACTGATCCGGCTGGCCCGGGCTGCCGTCAAAGTGCCGCTCATTGCTTCCGGGGGTGCCGGCAAGCCCGAGCACTTCCCGCCGGCTATCGCCGCGGGCGCGGATGCCGTCCTGGCGGCGTCGGTCTTCCACTTCGGCCCCATCGACACCATCGGCCAGGTCAAGGCCGCGATCCGCGCGGCCGGCTTCGAAGTCCGCTGACCGCACACCTTAAAGCAACGCGGGGTCTCTTTTCGCCCATGGCACGGTCTCAAAGTCAATTGGTCGGTGCAACGTGCGGTGATGGTTTCATGCTGCGGTGTTGATGAGATGACGCATGCGCTGCTTGGGGTCTCGAGGTTCAGGGTGGGGCGCGGCCGGTTGTTGAGTTTGTCCGCGATCGTCTCGAGGTCCTCGGCTGTAAAGCCGGAGAGGTCTGTGCCTTTCTCGAACCAGTGACGCAGGAGCCGGTTGGTGTTTTCGTTCGTGCCGCGTTGCCAGGGTGAGTGCGGTCGCCGAAATATAAAGAGTAAGTGCGCATCCTGTACCACGGCAGACGCGCCGTTACCGGAATGTGACAAACATTGCTGGTCTGAAGTATGGTCTAAGTCGTGCCTATTTCTCCTGGAGGTGGCACTCCCGAACGGACTGCCTGGCTATGACGCTGCCCGGGATCCGCTCGCTTTTCGTCCGGCAGAGACGGGAACCATTATTGGCCTGCTTCTGGCAGGTCCTGGGGTGACGTGCAGCGCTACCCCGCACCAGCCGCCGGTATCGGCGCCACTGCTGCCTGGTCTCACACACCCCGAAAACGAAAGACTCATCAGACATGACCGTACAGAACGACCTCAGCCGCGAAGATATTGCCTCCTATGAGGCAGAGCTTGCCAAACGGACTCCATCGCTCTACTCGCGCTACATCGGCGCGATGCTTTACTTCATGGGCGCGGCCCTTATCGCCGGCGCCGTCGTGCACTATCCGGTCAACCCGGGTCTATACACGATCATCTGCGTCGTCGGTGCGTTCGTGTTCCTCCTCGGCACCATCGTCAACGAGTTCGTGCTCGTCGATGAGCGCCCGCCGCTGAGCCGGGCCATCTCGCTCGTCGCTTTCTCGCTCCTGCTCTCCTTCGGCGTCGGCCTGGTCGGCGGCGGCATCCAGCACTTTGAACAGTTCCCCGAGCGCAGCGCCTGGATGACTCCGATCGGCCTGCTGATGTCGTACGTCGCGTTCATCGCCAAGGAAGCCAAGGGTGGCCTGCGCCACCTGGTCAGCCCGTTTGCCGCAGGTGTTGTGTTGGTCGCCGTCCTGACGTGGTTCGGCATGTCCGCGCTGGCAAGCACCCTCGACTCCGAGAGCCACAGCCACAACTCGACGCCGGCACCCGCGGAGGCTCCGACCAGCGAAGACCCCACCCTCGGCCAGCCGACGGACGCCCCCGCAGCGCCCGCACCCGACACCCACTCGTCGCACAGCCACTGACCCGAAGCCGGCATACTCAACCGTACAGTCGTGCGCTCACATTCCAGGACGGGGTCTGTCCGGGCAATGTGGGATGGGGCCGGTCCCGCGGTGGCGTGAAGGGAGCAAGCTCAGTCATGCGCTTCTGGTTCGCAGCGAGCGGAGTGGTGACATCGGAAACGCGACGCGCCAACCGAACTGCTTCCGCGCGTGCGATCGATGGATCGATCTGCTCGCGTCGTTCCCGCGTTAACTGGTCCCGTGCTGTGCCCAATGTTCTGAGTCCGGCCCGGGTTCCTTCAGCCCGGCGGAGCTCGAAGCTGGGATTCCTCTGAGCCCAGGACAGCGGTTCCGATGGCGGCGGCGTCCAGCGGGTCGGATTTGCCGATCCCCGGCACCCTCGGGCGTTCATCCGTGGAGGTTCGGTAACGTCGTAGCCGGCGTCGGCTACTGCCCTAGCCAG
>JBFGBS010000396.1:0-2976 GCA_041567475.1 Arthrobacter sp. | reverse complement strand
GCGGACCTGACCGAAGTTCTGCCGGCGCGCTTCCGCCTGGTCAATGGAGACCACAAAGACGATGCGTTCCACGTCCGCGCCGACGGCGGAGAGCTCGACGGCGATCACTTCGTCGTCGCCGTCGCCCTCCCCGGAGCGGTTATCGCCCTGATGGACTACCGAACCGTCCGCAGCGGCGGGCTGGTTGTAGAAAATGAAGTCACCGGAGCTGCGGACCTTGCCGTCGGCCCCGAGCAGGATGGCCGAGGCGTCCAGGTCGAAGGCATCGCCGGTGGTTGTCCGCGGGTCCCAACCGAGCCCGATATGAACCTTGTTCAGCCCCGGATCGGTTTTGGTGAGTGAGAGATTACTGCCTTTGGTAAGGGTCAAGCCAGCCATGCTTTTACTCCTGGTTCAGTCGGTGAGGTGGTGGGGGGCTGGTGGTCCGGACCGGCCGGACCACCAGCCGGCTAGTCCAGTGCGATGCCGAAGTCGGTGGCCACGCCGCGCAGCCCGGAGGCGTACCCCTGGCCGACGGCACGGAATTTCCATTCCCCGTTGTTGCGGTAGATCTCCGCGAAGACCATGCAGGTTTCCGCGGCGGCATCTTCGGTGAGGTCATAGCGGACAACCTCGTTGTCGGTCTCCTGGTTGACGACGCGGCAGAAGGCGTCCCGGACCTGCCCGAAGTTCTGGTGCCGGGACTCCGCCTGGTCGATCGAAACCACGATGACAACCTTCTGGACGTCCGGGGCCACGGCTTCGAGGTCGATCAGGATCTGCTCGTCATCACCGTCGCCTTCGCCGGTCCGGTTGTCGCCCTGGTGCACCACGGAACCGTCTGCGGCGGACAACTGGTTGTAGAAGATGAAGTCGTCGTTGGAGCGGACCTTGCCGTCGGCCCGGACCAGCAGCGCGGACGCGTCGAGGTCGAACTGTTCCCCTGCCGTGGTCCGCGGGTCCCAGCCGAGGCCGATCATGGCCTTGCGGAGCCCCGGATCGGCCTTCGTCAGGGACAGGTTGCTGCCCTTGCTCAGAGTCAAACTAGCCACGTTTTCTCCTTCATGCGGTAGGAATCTGGAGTCAGAGTGCGGCGGCGGCCGCGCCAAGCACCTCGCCGGCGGTGCGGCCGTTGGCCGGGGCCCCGATCGCCTGAAAGGTCCAGGTAGTACCGGTCCGGGACAGCTTGGACATAACCATTGCCGTGTTCGGGCCCGATTCGGTGAGGGAGTAGCGCGCTACTTCCGGGCTGCCCGCTACGGAGTCGTCAACGACGCGGCAGAAGGCGTTTTTGACCATGTCGAAGGTCTGCTTGCTGTAGCTGGTGATGACGAACACGATGTGCGCGACGGCGGGCGAGACGGCCGGCAGGTTCACCATCATCGTCTCGTCGTCGCCGTCGCCGGCGCCGGTGAGGTTGTCCCCGGTGTGGCGGACCGATCCGTCTTTGCTGGTGAGCTGGTTGAAGAACACCGTGTCCAGGTGGTTGCCGTCGGCGCCGAAAAGGATGGCCGAGGCATCCAGGTCGATTTCAACGGTTTTGGTGCCGCCGAAGAAGCCCTTTTTGGCCGGAACGGCCGAATCCCAGCCGAGGCCGAGCCGGACGTTGGTCAGGGAGTCACCATTCTGCTTCGTCAGGGACAATGACTGGCCTTTTTGCAAACTCAAACCCATGATTTACTCGCTTTCCATCGTATTGGTTGTGTACGGTGCTCTGCTGCCTGCCGGAAGCGGTCAGATGGTCGTGGTGGCTGTTTCCCGGGACTTGTCCGCACCGGCGGCCGCCCGCCGGTTGCGCAGCACCGAGCCGATCAGGGCGGCGCCAATGAAGATCACACCGATCAGGCCCGTGAGGATTTCGTTGACGGGGATCTCGATGGTGATCAGCAGGATGACGGCCAGCGCGCCGACGGCCCAGTGCGCGCCGTGGTCCAGGTATTCGAACTCGTCCAGCGTTCCCTCGCGGACCAGGAAGACGGTCAGGGAGCGGACGAACATGGCGCCGATGAAGCCCAGGCCCAGCGCGATGATGATGGGGTCGGACGTGATGGCGAACGCGCCGATGACTCCGTCGAACGAGAAGGAAGCGTCGATGACTTCCAGGTACAGGAACAGCATAAAAGCGGCCTTGCCGGCCAGTTTGGCGGCGCCGGAGGGTCCGGGGCGGCCGTCGGCTTCGGCACTGACGGCGTCAATGACACCTTCTTCGCCGACGTCGAAGAGGCTCCCGAGCCCGTTCACCAGGAAGTACGTGATCATGCCCAGCAGGCCTGAGAGCAGGACGATGCCCTGGTTCTCTTCGGAGATGGCACCGGTGACGGCCAGGGCGATCATGCCCACGATGAGGGAGGCGCTGTCGAGTTTGCCGACCTTCGCGAGCGGTACTTCAAGGATCCTGATCCATTTGATGTCCCGCTGGGCGAGGATGAAGTCCAGGAAGAGCATCAGGAGGAACATGCCACCGAAGGCTGCGATCTGCGGGTGCGCCTCGTGCAGGACGTAGCCATAGCTGCCCGGGGTCTCCGGGTCACCCTTTTCCATGGCGAGGCTGATGGCCTCGACGGGGTTCAGCCCGGCGGTGACGCCCACGATCAGGAGCGGGAAGAGGATGCGCATGCCGAACACGGCGATGATGATGCCCACGCTGAGGAACATCTTCTGCCAGAAGGCATTCATCCGTTCAAGGATTCTGGCGTTGACCACGGCGTTATCAAAGCTCAGGCTGACTTCGAGGATGCCCAGGATGATGCAGAGGATGAGCGCCTGGGGGCCGCCATAAAGAAAAGCGACCACCAGGGCAATGATGGTGACCGCGAACGACCAACCGAATGTCTTGAGGAACAAGCTGGGACAACTCCTGGAGCGATGGCCTGCCGATCGAGGAACGGCAGGACGATGGTGATATCCCGGAAGCTATCCCCCCAAGACTTCGTCCAACCATCTTAGCCGCCGGGTCTGGCCCTATCCAGCGATGTCCTCCGCAAGCGCAACGTCCTT
>JBFGBS010000395.1:0-2981 GCA_041567475.1 Arthrobacter sp. | reverse complement strand
GACGGGCCGGCTTTCATGGGCGGCCGGACGCGGACGGCATGGTCGAAGTCGGCTAGTCGATCGACCCGGCCCAACGCCGTCGGGGTTACGCCCGGGAATCCCTCGCCATCCTGCTGGCCGTGGCGACGGCGCATCCGGGTCTCAGGGTCGTCCGGGCGACCGTGAGCCCGGACAACCTGCCCTCCCGCGCGCTCCTGGACCAGTTCGGCTTCCAACCGGTGGGGGAGCAATGGGACGACGAGGACGGCCTGGAGATCGTCCTCGAACTCCCGATCCCGTGAAGCCGGCCCGCGTCGTCCCCGGCCCGCGGGCACGAGTCCGTACCGTGGCTACCGCACCAGCCGTCTGATCCGGACCGGCGTGCCTACGAGCTCCGCGGTCAGTTCCGTGCTGTCCGCGGTGAATCCGTTGTTCCGGTAAAAGGCGGCTGCCCGGGGGTTGTCCGCCGCGATCCGCAGGTACGCCCCCTTCCCGCCGACCGCGGCTTCCAGGAGCAGCTGGCCGGCGCCGGTTCCGTAGTGGCTGGCGAGCACATAGATTCCTTAAAGCTCCAGCGGCCGGGGCCCGTCTTCGTCACGGCCGGACCCCGCGGAAGCCCAGCCGACAATCTTCTCCCCGTCGCACACCACCCACACGCTGGTCCGCCCGGCGGCGAGGATTTCCCGCCACCTGTCCTCCCGCTGTGCCAGGTCCAGCCCGGCCAGGGTTTCCGCCGGCAGCAGGTGCGCGTAGCTCTCCCGCCACGCCTGCAAATGGACCCGGGCAATGCCGTCGCTGTCGCCGGCAAGGGCGGGACGGACCGTGAGTTCGTGCGTCATCCCGACAGGCTATTCCACGGCCCCTTGGCGACCTTGTTACTCGCGGGTAACATAATGCTCATGCATCTGCTCCTCCGCACCCTCGTCCTGTTGTTCACCGCCTCCCGGCGCCCGCCACTGAGCATCTGGGACACCTCCACGCTCCCGCTGCGGGTGCTTCCGACCGACATCGACATTGCGATGCATGTCAACAACGGCATGTATTTCTCGCTGATGGATCTGGGCCGCTTCGATCTCATGGCCCGCAGCGGCACGTGGAAGGCCATGCGCCGCCGGGGCTGGAGCCCGGTGGCTGCGGGGGAAACCATCGCCTTCCGCCGCTCGCTGCAGCTGTGGCAGCAGTACACGATCGAAACCAGGATCATCGGCCTCGACGAGAAGGCCATCTACTTTGAACAACGCATGGTGGTCGACGGTGAAATCTACGCCCGCGCCTACATCGCCACGCGGCTGGTCAGCAAAGGCAGGCCGGTCAGCCAGGAGGAGATCCTGCGCGAATTCGGGCAGCCCCCGGCGGACCTGGAGCTGCCGGACTGGATCCATGGATGGCGCGAGACCAACGCCCTGCCGGGGGCCCGCCGGCCTGCCCCGCACGTCTGGGCCTGACCGGCGGCCGGGCCCCGGACGCCGGGACGCGCCCGGGGCTCCGGCGCCCGGCACCCCGCGTCAGGTTCCGACGTCGCGCCGTTGCAGCGCCAAGGCGCTGAGCGCCACAAGCGCAGCGGCGAGGATCCACAGCCAGCCGGCCGCCACCCAATCGGGCCCCTCTGCCAGGGGATTGGTGCCGTACGCCCAGTGATACGGCGAGAAATTCAGCAGCCACTCGACGTCGGGGCTTTGCCGGCCCACCGCGTTGAAGACGTAGCCCAGGATGCCGACGGCTGCACCGGCTCCGAGGCCCAGTGTCCGCCGGCCGGACACGGCGCCGCCGAGCAGGGCCGCGGTTCCGCTGAGCAGGATCAGCCCGGCGAAGAGCACCGCGGCTCCGAACAGGTTTCCGGCGGAGAGACCCAGCTGGGCTGAATCGTTGAGCAGCAAGATCAGCACGAACATCAGTGCCGCCAGCAGCACAACGCGCGCGGCCAGGGCCAGGGCCCGCTCCAGCACCACCTGCACCCGCGTCACTCCATGGGCCAGCGTGAGTTCCAGCTGGCCTGACTCCTCATCCCCGCCGACAGCGGCCGCTCCCCACGCCACGGAAGCGATGGTCATCAGCGCGAACCCGATGAGCCCGAACATCGTGGCCTGCGTGTACCCGGGCCCGGAAGTGATTTGATCGTAGTTGAGGGCCTTGATCATTTCCGGGGGAAAGCCCTTGAGCATTTCCTCCATCTGGGCGTTGCCCCCGATGGACGGGTAGAGCGGCAGGTAGATCAGGATGGCCGCCGCGAGTCCGACGCCCCACCCCAGGGTCGCCCGCCAGGAGTCGACGAACGCGCGGGTGAACAGCGGGAGCATGCTCATCGGCCGTTCCCGTTGCCTCGGATGGTGCCGTACAACTCCAGGACCGATTCCTCCAGATCGGGTTCGGCCAGCACCAGCTCCTTGAGCTCCAGCGTTGCCAGAACCTTCAGCAGCGGCTGGATCGGGCCGGCCAGCGTCGCCGAGAGCGCCGCGCCGTCGCCGGCCGGCAGCACCTCCAGGCTGCCGATACCCGGGACCCGGCCCAGCAACGCCCCGGCGTCGGACGCGGAAATCCGGGCCGCGGTCAGACGCACGTGCCGCACGGCACCCTCCCGGAGGCTCTCCACCGTAGCGACGGTGATGATCCGGCCGTCCCGCAGGATCGCCACCTGGTCGGCGGCCTGCTGGACCTCGCTGAGCACATGCGAGCTGAGGAAAATTGTCTGCCCGCGGGCCTGCCCCTCCCGCACCAGGGTGAGGAATTCCTGCTGGACCAAAGGATCCAGGCCGCTTGTGGGCTCATCCAGGACGAGAAGTTCCGGATCGTGCATAAAGGCCTGGACGAGGCCCAGCTTCTGCCGGTTGCCTTTGGAGAGCTTGCGCGTGGTCCGGTCCAGGTCCAGGCCGAACCGTTCCGCCAGCGCATCAACCCGGCCGGGCGCCACCGGACCGCTGATGGCCGCATAGTGCGCCAGCAGCTTGCGGCCCGTGATCCGCCCCTCCAGGAACAACTCGCCCGGCAGGTACCCGATCCTCCGG
>JBFGBS010000394.1:0-2989 GCA_041567475.1 Arthrobacter sp. | reverse complement strand
GGCCGTCTGGGCTCCGCCGCCGCGGGACGCCTGGAGGGCCTCCAGCGATTCCGAGGGAGAGTCTTCTTCTGTCTTGCGGGGGGCATCGTAATCGGTAGCCATGTGGGGGTTCGCTTTCGTTGCTGCATAGCGCCATTTCAGGCACCTCAGTGATGCAGTTTAGGACATCGCACACGTAGACGAAGAAAAGTGTGGGCAAGCCGACAAATTGCGTCGCCTGGGCCGGGGAACCGGCGCCGGGGCCGGCCGTCAGCACCCCCTTTTGCCGCGTTCAGGCGGTCGGCCAGATGATGCGCGTCTGCCATTTGCCGGGGTCCGGTTCGGCCTCCGGATCGGTGAGGTAGAACTCCCACATCGTCTCGCCCGGGGTAGCGCCGTCGGCCTGCATCCGCGCCATGATCGCCTCGTAGGTCTGGCGCAAGGTGTCATACGGGCCAACATGCAGTGCCTCATAGGCCGGCCCCGCGGGCAGGACCCCGCCAGCCACTTGGCTCTCGCCGTGACCGCCGTCAATGCGGACGCCCGCGGAGTCCCCGTTTGTTCCCGTAAATGGTGCGGCGAGCGGGAAGCCGGCCTCGACGTCGATCATGTCGGTGGGCACCCCGCGGTACATCCCGAACGGCGGCCCGGCCGGCTGGAGTCCCTGCTGCTCGACTGCGGCCATCACGGACGTGAAAGCGCGGCCGAAAAACTCGGTGATCGCGTTCATGGGCACTTTCTCACGAACGCTCGCCGTCGGCTGTTCCTGGACATGGGTGGTGGTGATGTCCGGAGTGGTCTCCGGTGTCGATTCGCTCATGCCGTCAGGGTCCACCAGTGCCACAGCGGGGGCTAGGGTCCAATGTCCCGGGCCGGGGGCATCAACGCTTTGGTGGCCCCGGCCTAGGGCTGGCTCAAGCAGAGAATTCGGGCATTGCCCCAGAGGCCTTGACTCCCTGTGCCGCTATTTCCCGAGACGTAATGATTCTGGACCTTGAGCCTGAAGGCTCCATTGGTATCGACGCTAACCGTTCGCGCCTCGCCAATGCCGACAACGCCGTGATCCTGCTCGGTATTGTCCACCGCCGTCGTCATTCGAACCTTGAGATCGGAGGGCGACAGATCACTCAGACCTATCGTTGCCTCGAGGCGAGTACAGCGGAACGAAAGGTTGTATTCAGCGAAGGGTGCCGCTGACCACCAGAAGGAACTGGTGTTGCCGACAGCACGTGTATAACTTTTCCCTGCAATGCTTGACACCGGTTGAGGTCCGAACCTCAGCGAATCCACCTTTGGCAGATCGCTGAGGTAGAACCAGCTGTAGATGTTGAACTTCTTGGACGCGGAAGCGGCACCGGTCACGCCAACTGTGCTGGAAACGGAGACGCGGTAGGACCGGGTTCCCCCCAACGTCGTCTTCCCCTTAACCGTAAACGTCGCCAGGGAGCTGACAGTTGACGTCGCAATAGTCCGCCAAGCGCCCTCACTGAACATTTGAAGCTTGGCCGTTCGTCCCTTAAGTGCCGCGCTCGTTGTACCCGAGAGGGTGACGTAGTCACCGGCCACAGGGCTGGTGGTCGACGTCGACTTGATCGTGACCGATTGCAGGACCTTCACGGCGGCAGTCGCCGACACGCTAGCGAGCGTCGTTGCCGAGCCGGCATACACGGTGCGGTAGTCGTAGTTGTAGTTGATTCCGGACACGGTGCTCTTGATCCTGCCGGCAGTATCCGTCTTGGCAGACTTCAGCGTGAACCACGTCGAGGTGCCATTTTTCTTGCGCTGGATACTGATTGTTGCGCCCGGAAAGGCGCTGGTGCCCTTTTTCAAGGTCGCCGTGATCGCCACCGACGCGCCTGGCGCCACTGTCGACGCTGAGACGGCGATGCTGGCCGCGGTCGTCGTCTTCGTGGCGGCATTGGCACCCGGCGCCATGAGTGTCAGGCACAGGGCGGCGGTCGTCAGCAATACCGCCGCGGTGCGCGCTATCACCCGAGACCGCGATGGCAACTGTGCCCCAGCATCAGATACAAGGTCGTGTCTTTCCACGTGTCCCCCACTCCCCAAAAGTTGCCCGCTCGGGCAGCAGGGAATTGTCCGTCCGACCGTAACGTGACGGCCCGGACGTCATCCAGCCCTCTACCCATACACGAGTGGATACAGGACTGTCCCGGATCCTGCGGTCACGCTAGCAACGCAAACTTTGAAAAAGGTGCGGCCGGGCTCAGCCGCCCGCGCAGTCAGTGACTTACCTGTGTCAGCGCTGCGGGCGCAGACAGACACTCCTGAATTGGGCTGGGCTGTACCCGCATAATGTCAGACCCCTCCCCCAGACTGAAGCGAGCGGTCGCATGCCCGGGAAAAACTCGGGCGAACGTCCGGCCCGAATGAGAGAAAGAGGCGTTCCACTTAGCCGGAGAGGACATGAATATTTATTCGACCGAAGCACTTGTTTATGCATCCAGAGCCCGGAGCCCGGCGCGGAGGCGGTCAACCGCGGTGCCGCAGCACGGCACATGAACAGCTTCCGCCCGGTCCGGGCCAGGCGGCTTTGCGCTGCCATCATTCTGGCTGGCAGCACCCTGGTCCTGACCGGCTGCCAGGACGGCGCGCTCTACCGGACGGTCCATATCAGTCCTGCGCCATCGCCGGAATTCACGCCGGATGCCGAAGAATCCGCCGGCATAAATATTCATTTCGGCGCCGCCGCCTTCAAATTCACCTGCGCGGCCGATTCGGTTGGCGACGCTGCCCGCGGTACGGCAGCACTGATTTGCACCTGGCACTTTTCTCCGTGGTGGTAGCCGGTGCCCCGGCTCATCAACTTCGCGCTCGAGACCACCGGCGCGCCTTCCGGGCCGCCAATCCGGGCCTGAACATCACGGTCGGCACCACCCTTTATGCCCGGTACTTGCTCGAGCCCATGATGCTCCTATGGGCGTCAAATTGATCGTCCGCTGATTAGAGCAGCGATGAGGGGCACTGCGAAGATCCGAGTATGCCAACTTTC
>JBFGBS010000393.1:0-2990 GCA_041567475.1 Arthrobacter sp. | reverse complement strand
GTGGGCACATGAGCCAGGGACGGACCGGTCTGAAGAAGCTCGATCGTTCCCGGCTCGTTCTTTGCCTCGGCGACGGACTGGATGACGCGCACCACGTCCGGGTTCCCGCCTATATGCTCGACACCACGCCGCATGGACGCCGCATCCCCGACGACGACGGGCCTGCAGCGTGAGCGCAGATCATCGTGGGCGAGCAAGGACTTAGCGGTGATCTCCGGTCCGATGCCCGCAACGTCGCCGAGGGTGACTGCGAGGGTGGGGATGGTCATGTGCTGGCCTCCATTGAAGTTGAGGTGGGTGGTGTGGCGTTGAGGGAGTGGATAATATCCACCAAGGTTTGGGATGTGCCGAATCCGCCCGCCTTGGTGACTGTGCGAGTGCCGTCTGCCCGACCGCCATTGCAGACGCCGAGCGGGACGCCTTCTTGGACAGCGCCGCGCACCGTGAGTGATTCGGCTCCGCAGGCGGACAGCACAGCGCGGGCCCCATCCCCGCCCATGAGAACCAGGTTCGGAAACCCATAACGGTCCATCAGTGTGCCGGCGAGCAGTGCGATCCCGGTGGCCACCAGGGCGCCTGCGCCGGCTCCGCCGGCATGGTCTTCTTCCCGTGCGGCTGTGCGAGAAGGCGAAACCACCATAACGGTGGGCGGAAGCGCGTGCGGAGGCAACGCTGCTTCTAGCCATGCCCGGGCGGCCGGGGTGCTGCGCAAATGCTCCAACTCAGGGCACAGCACGAGGATCTCCTGGGGCGGCGTGCTCTCGGTCAAAACATGTGCTTGTTCCCGAGACACCTCGTGCAGCGAAGTCACGACCACGAGCGTTCCGCCTGCATCCCTTGCCTCGCGGGGCGCATCGGTTGTGCCTTCAGCGGCCCATCGAGCCGCGATCGCCGAGGCAAGTCCTGCGGATCCTACCGGGACGGCCTGCGGGCCGATCTCCGCCAGCACGGCGGCCAGCACGTCAAGATCGGACTGCGTCTCCGCATCGACAACGACGACAGCACTCTCCGCGGCGGCTGAGCGCAGCGCCTGTGCGCGGTCCTCGAGCGGAAGGCTCGAGAGGGGCGGAACGAGCACGGCGCCAGGCAACAGATTGCGCATTGCGCTGGTGCGGACGGGAGTGACCGGGTCGGTGCCCGCGGGGGAAAGTTCAACAGGCGCTCCATGCACGAGCAGACGCCCTTCCCTGACCACGCGCCCCATGGCCGGGTAGGCGGGGCACACCACGGTGAACGGGTTCGGGTGCACCGTTCTCCAGGCTTCGAGAGCACCAACGATTTGTCCGGCGACACTACCCCGCATGGTGGAGTCGATCTTGATGTACAACTGGTTGATGCCTGCTCGGGCGAGGTGGTTCACGAAGTCGCGTGTCCGGGAGTGGGCGGAAGCCGGGTCCAGCGCCCGCGCATCGGTCACGAGGGCCAGTGCAGTCGGGAACACAGAGGAAGCGACATTCGCTTCTCCGTTTTCCGCCAGGCTGAGATGCGCAAGGAAGCCCGCCTCGGCGAACTGGACCAGTGTGTCGTTGGCGCCGGTGAGATCGTCTGCGACGATCCCGAAGGCCGGCTCAGGCTGGATCATCAGTACTTGCTATCCGGCTGCGGGAGGGAATCGCGGGCGTCGGGCAGTTCAGCTGTACCCTCGCCGGCGCTGCGGGAACCGGCCCCCTCGGGTACTTCCTCGTTCTCGCTGGTGAGCCCGCCCTGGCGCTTTAGGACGTAGCTGGCGAGGAGTGGTGCGAAGATGGCCGTCACTAGGACCGCTGAGGCCACCTGGGCAGTCGCCACCTCTACGAATGGCGCAAAGGTGGGGTCCGCCGCGGCCACAAGTGCGGGGGTCGCGATGGAGTTGCCGGCCGTGGTGGCCGACGCGATCCCGATGCCTGATTTGCGGCCGCGGCGCAGCACGAACCGGTAACCGAAGTACATCAGGGCGCCGGTGAACAGCGTGGCAGCGATACCGACGAAGATGCCGCCCAGGCCACCGGTAATGACATTGCCCAGGTTGATTCCGGTACCAAGGGCGAACGCGAAGAAGGGAATCACGATGTTCGGGACGGGCCGCATGATCTCGGTCCAGCGACGGTCGAGGTTGCCTACGATAAACCCGAGGGCCAGCGGGATGACTGCCGCAAGGAGCGCCAGGAACGGAATGTTGCCGAGCCCTGAGGCCCCGAGGAAGAGGAGGGTGAAAAATGGCCCGTCATTGATCGCCGAAGCCATATAGGCACCGCGGTCCCGGCTGTCGCCATAGCGTCCGGTAAAGGCAAGCCACAAGCCGCCATTGCTGTTATCGAAAGAGGCTAGCAGTGCCAGAATGGAAATGCCGAGGATTCCCTCGATTCCGACGACCAGGCCCAGCCCAGCCACAAGCGCCGCGGGGATAATCGTCTTGAAGAGCAGAACGACGCCGGTGGTCGCGAGAACCGGGCCGGACGTTTTTGCTGTTATTTGCATGCCCGTGGCAAAGATGAGGACCGCGATCAGGGGAAGTGCCGCGTCCTTGAACAGGGCGGTTGTGAAGCTCCCCATCGTGAGGAAACCGGGAAAGAACGTTCCGACAACCGACCCGAGGAGAAGCGGTATCAGCATCAGCCCGCCGGGAATACGATTCATTGCATCGAACAGCGGGACACGGGAGGTAATGCGCGATTCGGCAGCCATGGCGAATCTCTCTCTCTGGGATGGGAGGCGTACAAAGTTGTACGTACAAGGTGTCCCTACAATAAGCGCACGTGCTGCCGTGACGCAACTCACTTCGAGGCGACAGCTAGGGAGAACCCAATTGCTAGAAGGCCTTGCCGGGGTTCAGGATGCCGGCCGGGTCGAAGAGTTCCTTGATCCGCCGTTGCAGCTCCCGGACCGGTTCCTTCTGCTCGAGTCCCAGCCAGCGCAGTTTGAACTGGCCGATCCCGTGCTCGCCGGTGATGGTCCCGCCCATCGCCAGGGCCACGGCAATGGACTCATCCAGGGCCGCGCCAAGCCGTTCC
>JBFGBS010000392.1:0-3001 GCA_041567475.1 Arthrobacter sp. | reverse complement strand
GCGCCGGACCGAGACGTAGTCCGGGTGTTCCTCGTCGTAGACGTGAATGCTGTCCAGGACCTTGAGGCAGGCCTGAATTTCCTCAGGGGTCAGTGCGGCTGGCAAATCGGGGGTGCTCATTGGGCCAATTTTACAGCGTGCTGGGGGGCCGGCCGGACGCCGGACCCCCTGCCATGCTGCTGTCCCGCGGTCTAGGCGCCGGTTGAGTGTGACGACGAATCGGCCCTTGCCACCGCGGCCCGGGCTTCGGCTGCCTTCTCCACGGGTTCCCGCAATTCCGGCCAGCCCTCGGTGGCTGCACGGACGGCGTTGGGCACGAGGCGCAGGTTGGCCGCGGACAGCGCGCGTTCCGCCTCGTCGGGCTCGGGCACGTGCTGGCCCTTGGACAGCACGGTGATGCCGGATTCCGTGACCTTGAACCCGCGGGCCCGGTCCAGGTCATGGTCCAGCCCGATCGCAGCCCCTGCGGGCACGCGGACGTTCTTGTCGATGATTGCTCGTTTGACGACGGCTCCTGCGCCGATGCTGACCTTGTCCATCAGGACCGAGTCCAGCACCCGGCTGGCGGTACCGACGTAGGCGTCGTTGGAGACCACGGATCCCTCCACGAGGCCGCCGGAGACAACGACGCCGTTGGCGACGATGGAATCAAGCGCCGCGCCCACGGTATTTGCTTCGCCGCGGACGAACTTTGCCGGCGGCGAAATGCTCTGGCGCGTGTAGATCGGCCAGTCCGAGTTGTACAAGTTGAACACCGGCACCGGGGAGATGAGGTCCATGTGTGCGTCGTAGAAGGAGTCGATGGTGCCCACGTCGCGCCAGTAGGTACGGTCGCGTTCGGTGGAGCCCGGGATCTCGTTGAGCGTGAAGTCATAGACGCCGGCTTCGCCCTTGTCGACGAAGTAGGGGACGATGTCGCCGCCCATGTCGTGCTTGGTATCCAGACGCTCGGCGTCGTCATGGAGTGCCTGGACGAGCGCGTCGGCGTCGAAGACGTAGTTGCCCATGGAAGCCAGGAACTGGGTGGGGTCCGCCGCGAGGCCGGGGGTGCTGGACGGCTTCTCGACGAAGGCGGAGATCTTCTGCGGGTTATCGGGGTCGACCTCGATGACGCCGAACTGGTCCGCCATCGAGAGCGGCTGCCGGACGGCGGCGACGGTCGCCTTCGCGCCGCTGGCGACGTGCTGGTCCACCATCTGGGCGAAGTCCATGCGGTAGACGTGGTCCGCGCCGACCACGACGACGATATCGGGGTTGGCGTCGCGGATGAGGTTCAGGGACTGGTAAATGGCGTTGGCGCTGCCGAGGAACCAGCTCTTGCCGACGCGCTGCTGTGCCGGCACTGATGCGACATAATTTCCCAACTGCGTGGACATCCGCCAGGTTTCGGAAATGTGCCGGTCGAGGCTGTGGGATTTGTACTGGGTCAGCACCACGATCTGCAAATACCGCGAATTCACCAGATTGGATAACGCAAAATCTATGAGCCGGTAACTTCCGGCAAATGGCACGCCGGGTTTTGCGCGGTCGGCGGTTAGCGGCATCAGCCTGTTGCCTTCGCCGCCTGCCAGCACAATCGCCAAAACCTTTTTCGTCATCGGCATAGTGGTAACTCCCTGTACTTCCTCGTAATGCCCCTACTGTCCGGTATTCCCGGGTGCCTTCACACTAGATCAGATAGCCGGGAACGACTACCTTAGTTCTCGTGCGTATAGATATTGTGACTAAAGAATTTCCGCCCGAGATCTACGGCGGGGCCGGCGTCCATGTGGCGGAACTAAGCAGGGTGCTTGCCCAGCACGTGGACCTTCAGGTCCGCGCGTTCGGCGCCCCGCGCGATGCGGATTACCACGGGGCCACGGTGAGTTCATACTCCACGCCCAGTGACCTGGCGGACGCCAACGCCGCGCTCCAGACGCTCGGCGTTGACCTGCGGATCGTTCCCGACGTTGCGGGGGCGGATCTGGTGCATTCACATACCTGGTACGCCAACATGGCCGGGCACCTGGCGTCCCTGCTGCACGGCATCCCGCACGTGCTCAGCGCCCACAGCCTGGAACCGCTGCGGCCGTGGAAGGCCGAGCAGCTGGGCGGGGGCTACGCCCTGTCCTCCTGGGTGGAGAAGACCGCCTACGAGGCGGCCGCGGCCATCATCGCCGTCTCGGAGGGCATGCGCCAGGACATCCTGCGCAGCTACCCCGACGTCGACCCCGCGAAGGTCAAGGTGGTGCACAACGGCATCGACGTGAGCATGTGGACCCGGGACGAGAATGACGACGCGATCCGCGACCTCGGCATCGACCCGGACCGGCCCAGTGTGGTGTTCGTCGGCCGCAACACCCGGCAGAAGGGCGTTCCGTACCTGCTGCGGGCCGCCGCAAAACTGCCCGCGGACGTCCAGCTGGTCCTTTGCCTGGGAGCGGCCGACACCCCCGAGCTCGCGGCCGAGACGGCCCGCCTGATTGAGGAGCTGCAGGCGCAGCGCAGCGGCGTGGTCCTGATCGAGCGGATGCTGCCCCGGAAGGAACTCGTCCAGGTCCTCAGCCATGCGACCGCGTTCGCGTGCCCGTCCATTTACGAGCCGCTCGGAATCGTGAACCTGGAGGCCATGGCCTGCGGTGCGGCTGTCGTCGCGAGCGCCACGGGCGGCATCCCCGAGGTCGTGCAGCACGGCGAAACCGGGCTTCTGGTGGAGATCGAACAGGTTACGGACGGCACGGGCACCCCGCTCGATCCGGAAAAGTTCGTGACCGAGTTCGCGGCCGCGCTGACCGAGGTCGTCTCGGACCCGGCCCGCGCCCGGGCCATGGGCGAGGCCGGACGGCGCCGCGCCGAGGAGCATTTCTCCTGGGAGTCCATCACCGAAACGACCCTCGAGGTGTACCGCTCCGTGTTGCCCGAAGGCGTCTCCTGACCTGCTGCTGACCGGTCCGCGACAGCGCAATGACACCATAACGGCGCCGCCCCTCACGGGAGCGGCGCCGTTGTGGTGTCAGGGTCG
>JBFGBS010000391.1:0-3002 GCA_041567475.1 Arthrobacter sp. | reverse complement strand
GCGGCGCCCAGTGCCGCCGAGAGCCAACGCAGTTCACTGCGGAGGTCCCGGACGGCGCCGTCGTCGAACAGGGAGCGCGTCGTGGCCAGCAGGGACCTCAGGCGCCGGGCCGCCACCCGGGCCTGGTGAATTGCTTCCGGCGTGCCGGCCCGGGCGCCCGGGGCATGCCGGAGCAGCTCGTTGTGCTGTTCGCGGAGATATGCCAGCAGGGCATCGCCGGCCGTGGTTGCCATGTCAGAGCGGCAACAGGCCGGACAGGTCCGCGCGGAGCCCGGAGGCGGCAACCTTGCCGGCGTCGACGGCGTCGGCCCAGCTCAGCCTGCCCGCGACCATCGCCAGCCAGGTGGCGGCGTCGCACTCGATGACGTTCGGGGGTGTGCCGCGCGTGTGCCGGGGTCCCTCAACGCACTGCGTCACGCCGAACGGCGGCACGCGGACTTCCACGGAGTTGCCGGGCGCCCGCGCCGTGACTTCCTCCAGCGTGTACCGCACCGCCGTCGCCAACGTCGTACGCGGCACCGGAACTGATCCGGCGCCGCCGGGCGCGGGGGGATCGGCGGCGAGCCAGGCAGCCAGGGCCGCGCGGCCCTCCTCGACGTTGATCCGGCGCCGTGCGACGGCCACGGTCAGACCAACAGCGCCGAGATGGCGCGTCCGAGGCGGATCTTGCCGACCGGCCTGCCGCCACCCAGCACGGGTTCAACAACCTTCTCCAGCACCGACGAGACTTCGGGGATGTCGACGGCGCCGGTGGCCGCGAGGAGCGTCAGCCCGACAAGCGACGCGGCCCGGACGTTTCCGTCGAGGATCTTAATGGCGAGCGAGACGCCCTGCCGGGTGGCCATCACCAGCACGCCTTCCGCGCCGAGCTTGGCCAGGATGCCGAGCTCTTCCATCACGATGGTGTTGGCTTGTCCGTGCCCTTGGACGGCCCACGGGTAATCCAGCATGGACGTGGCGATGGTGGCGGTGCGGGCATTGGAGTTCTTGTCCCCGGGCGCCTTCGCGATCGTCGAATACGCCCGGGCGAGCCCGGTCAGGGAAACAGCCGCGACGGGGGCGCCGCATCCGTCGATGGCAAGATGCGCGATTCCTTCGCCGGTGTACTCCTCGATCGTGGCGCGGATCCGCTGCTGCAGCGGATGGTTCGGTTCAAGGTAGCTGCGGGTGTCCCAGCCGTTCTCGGTACAGGCCCAGAGGAACGCCGCGTGCTTGCCGGAGCAGTTGAACGCCAGTTTGGACTGCGGCCGGCCGGCCCGGACAAGCCAGTTCCGCGCCGCCTCGTCCTCGGGCCAGGCCGCAGGGCAGTACAGGTGGTCCTCATTGACGCCGGCCGCCTTCAGCATCCCTGCCACGACATCCATGTGATCGAGGGATCCGGTATGGCTGCCGCACGCGATGGCCACCTGGGCTCCGCGCAGCGGCACGCCCGCCTGCATCGAGGCCAGGGCCTGCAGGGGCTTGAGGGTGGAACGGGCAAATACCGGGGCGTTGATGTCGCCGAGCTCCGTGACCACCGTGCCGTCGGCCGCCATCACGACGGCGGAGCCGATATGGCGGGATTCGACGAATCCATTGCGTTCGACGACCGCGAGCTCGACGGCGGAGTCGACGGTAAAGGTCGCATGCGAATTCAGGGGCATGGAGCCAGTGTATGGTGCCCGGCGGCGATCGCCCGGTTATTCCACGGTCACTGCGACGGACTGCCAGCCCGAGGCCCCGTCGGGGACGGGATCGGCGCGCTCGTCGGTCTGTACTTCGCCGGTGCCGTCGGTCGCACGGACCTTGATGTAGTGCGGTCCCGGGGTCGCGTCCCATTCGTAGGACCACTGCCGCCAGGTGATGACCGACGCTTCGGTGGCAAGGACGGCCTCGGTCCAGGGACCGTTATCGATCTGCACCTCGACCTTGTCGATGCCGCGGGTCTGGGCCCACGCCGTGCCGCCGATCGCAACCTTGCCGGCGGCCACCTTGGCGAAGGATTTCGGGACTTCGACCCGGGCCATTGTCTTGATCGGCCCGCGTTCGGACCAGTCGCGCTGGGTCCAGTAGGCCTGCTTGTCCTCGAACCGGGTGACCTCCAGGTCCACCACCCATTTGGTGGCCGAGACGAAGCCGTACAGGCCGGGCACCACCATGCGCACCGGGTAGCCGTGCTCGAGCGGCAGCGGCTCCCCGTTCATGCCGATGGCGAGCATGGCGTCGCGGTCATCCTGCAGCACTTCGAGCGGGGTGGAGGCGCTGAAGCCGTCGATGGAGGTGGAGAGGACCATGTCCGCGCCGTCCGTGGGCCGGGCCATCTTCAAGACGTCCCGGATGGGCATGCCCAGCCATTTGGCGTTGCCGGCCAGGTTGCCGCCGACCGGGTTGGACACACAGGTCAGCGTCACATGCGATTCGAGCAGTTGCGCATCGAGGAGATCCTGGAAGGTAAGCGTGACCTCTTGCTCCACCATGCCGTGGATACGCAGTTCCCAGTCCTGGGCGTTGATCTCCGGGACGCTGAGGGCCGTATCGATCCGGTAGAAGTCCTTATTCGGTGTCAGCCATGGCGTGACGCCCTCCACGGCGGACTGGACCCCGGCAGGGACCGCCGCAGCGGCCTTGGCGGGAGCCGGCAGCCGGAGGGTCTCCCGGGCCTGGGCTACATTGCTGCGGGCCGCGCTCAGCATCCGTCCGCCGGTCGCGGCGATGACCGACGCGAGCGCCGTCACGCCGCTGGCTGCGAAGAAGGCCCGGCGGCTGCTGGCGGGTCGCTCAGGCTCCTTCGCGGCGACGTCGGCGGCCGAATCTGGCCACACCGCCATCCGCCACAGCCGGGTGATGAGCAACCGCAGCACAATCAGGCCCGCCAGGGTACCAACCACGGTAGGAATGGCGTCGATCGGTTTCACGCCGGCACGCGTGACCACACTGGCGATGATGATCGCACCCATGACCAGCACGCCGGCGACGCCGAGTGCCCACTTGCGGTAGGCGGCAATGCCCAGCACGCACGCGAG